>JAZDGR010000020.1:0-10953 GCA_043806735.1 bacterium
TTTCGTTTCAGCAATATGGACTGGTCTATACGACTGCAGGCAACGCAGGTTTCATCACTGGATTATATGTTGTATTTATTCCTGTCGTGGGGTTATTCCTCGGGCAACGAAACCATTACACGATCTGGATCGGGGTGGCTCTTGCTCTCGCCGGTCTTTATTTCCTCAGCGTCAAAGAGGGATTTACCATCAATTATGGAGATTACTTGGCCTTTGTCTGCGCCCTGATCTGGACGGCTCAAGTACTTCTTATGGGACACGTGGCGCCGCGAACCGATCCTATCCGCACGGCCATAATTCAATTCTCTATTTGCTCATTTCTAAGCTGGATCATAGCCATTTGTGTGGAAGAAATCAGCCTGCAGCCTATCCTGGATGCTGCCTGGCCTATCCTTTACGGGGGCATTATGTCAGTAGGAGTTGGCTATACCCTGCAGGTTTTTGCCCAGCAAAAAGCCCACCCGGCGTATGCTTCGATTATCTTGAGCACGGAGTCGGTGTTTGCCGTTTTCGGCGGATGGCTTTTGTTAAAGGAAGTCGTGACAGGGAAAATCCTTTTGGGATGTCTCTTGATGCTGGCGGGGATGATCGTAGTGCAGGTCAAGGGATTTACGAAGTACGATTGATGATTGAATTTGGGATTTACGATTTTAGATTGACGATTTAATGCTGTCTATTTCCTGCCTTCTATTTTCAGATTTTCCTTTGCAGTTTTCAGGCTTGCTACAAATATCGCCAAAAGTTCTTCAGTTTCCTGTTTCAGGGATTTGAGTTTTTCCCTCGATACAAGTTCTCGTTCTTCGATCAGCTCAAGCCAATAGAGTATCTCATCAGATTCCTCTTCCACGATTTTCAGTTTGTTGATAAAATCTCTCTTTGATTTCGCTCTGCAGGCAGCCCGGTAATTGGCCCCCACTGAGGTTGCCGAGCGTAAAAGCTGTCCGGCAATCATCTTCGCGGTTCGGGTTTCCGGCATGTTGTCCACAAGAACCGTTATCCGGATACTAAGCTTTTTGGTTCTTTCCTTTAAAACTTCTTTGTCCATTTTTCCTGATTTATTGGTTTGCGTGCCATTAATCAGGAAAAGGATTAAAAGGTTATACCATGATGAAAAGAAATTTACGATTTACGATTTTAGATTTACGATTGGATTTTGGATTCTGGATTTACAAATGACGATTGAAACACCTCCGGCATTCTATAAATCGTCATTTGTAAATTCACAATCGTCATTTCAATCTACAATCGTCAATCTGCAATCGTAAATCATGTAGCCCCATTTGCGTAACTTTGCAAAAAAACCTTCCCATGGCAAAACCCATGCTATCGCTCCTTCTGTTCCTGACCTCGATTTGCTCCTTTGCCCAGGATGTGCGTATAGCCTCTATCCCTGAACCAGTTGCCGAGAAAACAACATTTGAACAGTTTTTCACGGACAGAACACTTCGGATCGACTACCTGCTTGCGGGAAATAATCAGAAAACAGTTGTCTATCTTTGGCAATTGAAGGACGAACCCACCTGGGGTGGTCCGCATAAAAACCTGACAGATCCATGGAATTCAGGAAACTACCGGTATTCGGTTTACGATTCAGCAACGGGACAACTCCTTTACCGCAAAGGCTTTTCTTCACTGTTTGAGGAGTTCCAGGGAACGCAGGAAGCAAAAGTTGTGCGACGTGCATACCCGATGACTGCCACCTTTCCCTACCCTCTTTATCCGGTCAGGTTTGAGATGGAGCAACGGGCCTATAAAACAGGTGCTTTTCATCCAATCTTCAGCATGAACGTCAACCCGGCCAACTATTTTATCGTGCATGAGGAGATCGACAAGTATCCGGTAGTTGAACTCAACGTTAAAGGGGAACCTGCAACCCATCTGGATATTGTATTCCTGGCCGAAGGATATACCCAGGAGGAGATGCCAAAATTCCAGGAAGACTCCCGGCGCATGAGCAACTATTTCCTTGCTGCGGAGCCGTTCTCTGAGTATACCGACAAGATCAATTTCCGGGCGGTCGAGTCCCCATCTGCCGGATCGGGAATAGATATTCCGGGCAACGGAACTTACGTAAATACCAATATCAACAGTAGTTTTTACACTTTCGACAGCGACCGGTACCTGACAACACCGGATACCTGGAGTATGCGGGATATCGCTGCAAATGTTCCGTATGACCAGATCATCATCCTGAATAACAGCACAAAGTATGGAGGAGGCGGATTTTACAACCACTACTGCCAGAGCACAGTGGACAATGAGGTAAGTGAAATCGTCGCTATCCATGAGTTTGGGCATTCGTTTGGCGGACTTGCCGATGAATATGTGGGTGGGGTCAATTACGATGGTTTCTATAACCTGAAAGTTGAACCGTGGGAGCCCAATATCACCACAAATGTCAATTTCGGTTCCAAGTGGCAATCGATGATCAATGATACAGTCCCTGTTCCGACACCGCGGGATTCCACCTATGCCAACATCGTGGGAATGTTTGAGGGCGGTGGTTACATGGCTAAAGGCATCTACAGTCCGGTGATGAAATGCCGGATGAAAGATAACAGCGCCAAGGGATTTTGCCCGGTGTGCCAGGAAGCCATCCGGAAAAAAATTCTCTTCTATTGTGACTAAAGGGCTGGTTTTCGATATCAAGCGTTTCGCGGTTCACGACGGTCCCGGGATCCGGACGACGATTTTTTTCAAAGGATGTTCTCTCTCCTGTATCTGGTGTCACAACCCGGAAAGCCGCTCACCGGAACCCCAAATATCTGTGAAGCATATTGTACTCGATGGAAAAAAAATTGACAAACAAGAGGTTGCAGGTCAGGAAATGACAGTGGAAGAGCTTCTTGTGGAAGTCGCGCGCGATCGGATCTTTTTCGAGGAGTCGAGTGGAGGTGTCACCCTTTCAGGAGGAGAACCGCTGTATCAACCCGAATTTTGTGAAGCCTTGCTGAACTCCTTAAAAGAGCATGGCTTTCATACCGCCCTGGATACTTCCGGATATGCATCTCAGGAGAAGATCAGACGGATCCTGCCTTATACCGATCTTTTTCTGTATGATCTGAAACTCATGGATGATGCCGAACACATGAAATATACCGGTGTTTCCAATAAAGTCATCCTTGAAAACCTGAAAATCCTTATGGAAGAAGGGAAACAGGTCATCATCCGCTTCCCCGTCATCCCTGGGATCACTGATATACAGGATAATATTGAAAAAATGATTACTTTTTTATGGCGATTACAAAGCGGACAGGCGGACAAGCGGACAGGTTTACAACTCACCAGTGCACCACTACACCACTGCACCACTGCACCATTTGAAGTGCATCTCCTCCCCTACCATGACATAGCTAAGAACAAATATAAACGGTTTCAGATGGAAGAGAAAATGCCAGCCGATACCAGGATGAGCCATGAACGTTTATCACACATGAAAAGGAGTTTTGAGCAATCCGGGTTCCGTGTCACCATAGGAGGTTAAAATGATGAAGTTGTGAAATGAACTCCGCAACTATCCGTTTTTACGAGGAACTGAACGATTTTCTTCCGCGAAAAAAGCGAAAAATATCCTATTCCGTCCATTTTCGTGATCATCCGAGCATTAAGCATATCATAGAAGCCGAGGGCGTTCCCCATACGGAAGTCGACCATATCCTGATCAACGGCAGATCAGTGTCGTTTCAGGAAAAAGTTTATCACCAAGATTTTATTTCTGTTTATCCTGTATTTGAATCCTTTGATATTTCTTCTGTCAGCAAGATCCGGCAGAAATCTCTCCGTATTCCCCGGTTCATTCTGGATGTTCACCTTGGCAAACTTGCGCGTTACCTGAGGATGCTTGGATTCGATTCGATCTATTCATCTGGGTATTCGGACAAAGATCTGGTAGGATTATCCATTTCGGGAAAACGTACTGTATTGACCCGTGACCGTAGAATGCTGATGAATAAGGAACTGGAACGGGGGTACTGGATCCGGTCTGACGACACCATCGAACAAGTGCATGAAGTGATTCACAGATTTGACCTGACAGGTTTGATCCACAGGTATTCACGGTGTACATTGTGTAACGGGATGCTCAGCCCGGTTGATGAAACCTTAGCCCGGAAGAGATATCCGGATCATCAGTTCTATCCCGATACCTGTTTTTATCAATGTGGTAATTGCTCCCATTTATACTGGAAGGGATCCCATTGCGAGCGATTCGACCGGATTTTTCTGCTATGAATGAGGATTAGTCTCTTGTATCTTTTCGTGTATCTTTGCCATATTAATGGCACGCTGATGACACGGATCCCGATAGGTATCGGGAACGAAATAGCGAGGTAGCGAAATGACTGATCGAATTAAACTGCTGCGCGAACAAAGCGTGAATGCTGTTCCCCGCATCTCGGCCGAACGGGCATTACTCGTAACCGAATTTTATCAATCCGGGATTGAACAGGAGGTTTCTGTCCCGGTGATGCGTGCCCTTACCCTTGAACATATTCTGAAACATAAAAAAATCTGCATCAACGAAGGGGAGTTGATTGTCGGTGAACGGGGACCTGCACCAAAAGCATGTCCGACCTACCCTGAGATTACTGTTCATTCCTTACAGGATCTGGAAATCCTGGATTCCCGGAAGAAAGTCTCATTTAAAGTCGATGAGGAGACGAAAAAAATATATGCAGACAAGATCATCCCTTTCTGGTCGGGAAAAAGCACCCGTGACCGGATCATGCATCAAATGACACCAGAGTGGTTGGATGCATACCAAGCCGGTGTATTCACTGAATTCCAGGAACAACGGGCGCCGGGACATACGGTGGCAGGTGGGAAGATCTACCAGATGGGCATGCTGGATCTAATTCAGCAGATACAGGATGCGAGATGCAAGATACGGGATACGGGAATTGGGATACGAGATACGAGATATGGGATACGGGATAAGGGATATAGGTTGGAGGCGTTAGCGAAGGATGAAGAGTTGAAGGCGATGGAGATTGCGGCCAATGCCATCATCCTGTTTGCCAATCGCCATGCGGATGCGCTGGAAAGCAGTTCTCCCCTCCCTTCATGGGGAGGGGCTGGGGGTGGGGTCAGGGAACTGGTCCGCATCTGCCGCCGGGTTCCGGCATATGCACCGGAGACGTTTCATGAAGCGCTGCAATATTACTGGTTTGTGCACCTGGGGGTGATTACCGAGCTCAATCCGTGGGATTCCTTTAATCCGGGGAGATTGGATCAGCACTTGTACCCTTTTTACAAACGGGAAATAGAAGCCGGAACGCTGACGAAAGAGCGAGCCACTGAGATCCTCCAAAGTTTCTGGATCAAGTTTAACAACCATCCGGCACCCCCGAAAATCGGGGTTACTGCCCTTGAAAGCAACACATACACCGACTTCGCCCTTATCAACCTGGGTGGTGTGAAACCCGACGGAACGGATGCGGTTAATGAACTAACCTTCATTTTACTGGATGTAATTGAAGAACTGCGGCTGGTGCAACCCAGCTCCATGGTGCAGGTGAGCAGGGAAAATCCCGACAGCCTGATCCACAGGGCGCTAAAAATTACCAAGACCGGATTCGGGCAACCTTCTTTCTTCAATACGGACGCCATTATTCAGGAACTTACTGCACAAGGAAAAACCGTTGTTGATGCCCGGAATGGTGGTGCCAGCGGTTGCGTGGAAGCCGGAGCCTTCGGAACGGAAGCCTACATCCTATCCGGTTATTTCAACCTGCCCAAGATCCTGGAACTTACTCTCAACAATGGTTTTGATCCACATACCCAGAAACAAATAGGTCCGGCATCCTGCCATCAGGCATCAGGTAATCCGGTATCCTTCTCATCATATGAAGCATTGATGAAAGAATACCGGAGCCAACTTAACTACTTTATCAACCTTAAGATCCAGGGAAACAACGCCATTCATCGCATTTTTGCCGAATCGATGCCGGCCCCCTTCCTGTCGCTGATTATCGACGACTGCATTGCCAATGGCAAAGATTACAACGCCGGGGGCGCCAGGTATAACACAACCTACATTCAGGGCGTGGGACTGGGAAGTATAACGGATTCCCTGACTGCATTAAAATATCATGTTTTTGATAAACAAACCATTTCGATGGCCGGTTTTCTGGATGCCCTGAAGAAGGATTTCAAAGACTACGATGAATTCCGTGCTGAACTGATCTATAACACTCCGAAATATGGCAATGACGACAACTATGCTGACGAGCAAGCAAAACAGGTGTTTGAGATGTTCTATGAAGCTGTCAATGGTCACTGGTCATCGGTTGGTGGCGTTCACAGGATTAATATGTTGCCAACGACTTCCCATGTCTATTTTGGAAGTGTTATAGGGGCACTTCCCGATGGAAGGAAAGCCAAACAACCCTTGTCTGAAGGGATCTCTCCTTTCCAGGGTGCAGATACCAAAGGCCCGACAGCGGTTTTGAATTCAGCAGCCAAAATTGACCATCTTCGCACCGGGGGCACTTTGCTAAACCAGAAATTTTCACCTGCTTTTTTTGAAGGTGATGAGTCGATAAAGAAACTTACTGCTCTCATCCGCAGTTACTTCCGGATGAATGGCCACCATATTCAGTTCAATGTGGTCTCCGCTGCTACTCTCAAAGATGCCCAGAAACACCCGGAGAAGTACCGGGATCTTATCGTCAGGGTTGCCGGTTATTCTGACTACTTTAATGACCTGGGCGAAGATTTGCAGAATGAGATCATTCGCAGGACGGAACAAAAGTAATTGCCATAGATTGCCATGAATTGCCATAGATTGCGCATTATGTTTCGTATTTTTGGGAGGATTATTTACACCCTCTTTGCAACCATGCGTTTCATTTACTCTTGCTTCCTGTTTCTGGGTTGCTTCACTTCCCTCCTGGCTGATGACAGACCAAATCCGGAGCTTATCGGGTCCTGTCGTTCCTGGAAACAGGTTGAGCACGGTATCGAAGTGATCACTGGAAATGCCAGGGTTCGAATACTCTGCTATTCCCCCTCGATCGTCAGGGTAAGAATCGTGCATCAGGCATTTGAGCCGGACTTTTCCTATGCCGTCATCCGGGAGCCGGAAAGTAACTTCGACCTGGTAAAGGAGACTAACGATCACATCCTACTGCAGACATCGCAACTGACCATCCGGGTGCAAAAAAAGCCATTCCGGATCCGCTTTTATGACGCGACCGACCGGATCCTCTCTGAAGATTTCTCCGATTTCGGGATCACCTGGCTGGGGGATGAAGTGACGTGTCATCGGCGGATGTTCCCGGATGAAAAGTTTATCGGACTTGGGGAAAAAACAGGCCCTCTGAACCGGCGCGGAACTGCTTACGTTAACTGGAATCGCGACATCCCCGGATATAGCGAAAAGGAAGATCCGTTGTATCAGAGCATTCCCTTTTTCATAGGGATCCATGACCATCAGGTATACGGGATATTTCTGGATAATTCTTACAAAACCCATTTTAACTTCGGGGCCTCTACGGATGAACAGTTTTCCTTTTTTTCAGCGGAAAGAGGGGAACTGGATTATTATTTCTTCGGAAAGGACTCCGTTGTCGGGATTATTGAGGATTATACCTGGCTCACCGGACGGATGCCTCTTCCACCCTACTGGAGTCTGGGGTACCAGCAATGCCGCTGGGGTTATTATCCAGAAACAGAGGTAATAAGCCTAGCCCGGAAGTTCCGGGATAAGCAAATCCCTTGCGATATCATCTACCTGGACATTGATTACATGGAAGCTTATAAGATATTTACCTGGCATCCCGAACGTTTTCAGAACCCAAAAAGAATGGTTGATACACTGAATAAGTTGGGATTCCATGTGGTAGTAATCGTGGATCCGGGTATCAAGATCGAACCCGGGTACCGGGTCTATGACGAAGGCATTGCAAATGGCCATTTTCTGACTTATCCCACCGGGAAGTTCTACACCGGAAGCGTGTGGCCTGGCCGTTGTCACTTCCCCGATTTTACAAACGAGCTTACCCGGCAATGGTGGGGTGAAAATTTTCGACCCCTGGTGGATACTGGTATTGAAGGCTTCTGGAATGACATGAATGAACCCTCAGCCTGGGGACAGAGTATCCCGAATATTGTAGAATTTGACTTTGACGGTCACAAATCCACCATGGCAGAGGCTCATAATGTATATGGGCTTGAAATGTCGAGGGCGACCTATGAAGGGACCAAACACCTGATGAACGGGAAACGGCCTTTTGTCCTGACCCGTGCCGGGTTTTCGGGTGTTCAGCGGTATTCGGCGGTTTGGACCGGTGACAATTCGGCGACCGATACCGATCTTCTGTTAGGTGTCAGGCTGGTGAACAGCCTGGGGTTATCAGGCATCTCATTTGCCGGGCCCGATATTGGTGGATTTATAGGCAGCCCATCCAAATCGTTGTTCCTCCGCTGGCTCTCTCTGGGTGTTTATACCCCGTTTCTTAGGAATCATACTGAGGTCAACAGCCGGGATCAGGAACCCTGGTCGTTTGGGGAGGATGCCGAGCAGTTGTCGCGATCCATACTTGATCAGCGATACCGTCTGCTTCCCTATATCTATTCCATGTTTTATGAATCCACCCAATCGGGGATGCCTGTTGCCCGGTCTCTTGCGATCGACTATACCTTTGATCCGTATGTCTACGACCGGAACTATCAGCATCAATATATGTTTGGTGATGCCTTTCTGGTAGCTCCCGTTACAAGCGATCAGAAATACCAGAAAGTATGGTTCCCGGAGGGTACATGGTACCGGTTAAGTAATACTATGCGCTTCGAGGGACAATCAGAAGAAACTGTTGACGCTCCTTTGAATGATTTACCTGTTTTTGTAAAAGGCGGGAGCATTGTT
Organism: bacterium; assembly: GCA_043806735.1. Classification (GTDB taxonomy): domain Bacteria; phylum Bacteroidota; class Bacteroidia; order Bacteroidales; family FEN-979; genus QYOJ01. Next base: position 8,867 of record JAZDGR010000020.1, read on the forward strand.
CCACTTCAATCGGTTGTCCAATATACAGCTCAACCTCCTGCCCCTGTGCTTGAAATCCATGTTTACCAGGGGGAAACCGGCAGTACCTTCGTTTATTACGAAGATGACGGAATAACCTTTCAGTACGAACAGGGCCGGTTTTACAAGCGGTTGATTACGTTTGATCCGGAAACCCGAAAAGTCAACTTTTCCCGGGTTGAAGGTTCTTTTCCGTCGAAGTTTACCTCTTTTAAGTTAATCTTTCATGGGTTTACGCCCGATGTACCGGAACGGATTATTGAAAATTCGAACGGGGAAATGACGATGACTTTCTGACCGGAGAGGGTATCAAGGCAACAAGGCAACAAGGCACAAAGGCACAGAGGCATGGGCTTTTGCAGATAAGCGGAATCCAGATAAAATCAACGAACTATGAAAAAACTTGGGACTTTTTTAGCTCTATTCTGCATACTGATCGGGATTTCCTGCAATCAGGGGGAACATTTTATTTCAGATCGGCCTTACCGGGAAAAGGTCAAGGCGCAATTCAAAGTCCGGTCGGAACTGGCAAAACACAGATCTGACACCCTATTCGGCGTTCTTCGTACCGGTCTTTCGACAACTGAGTTCGAAGCGTTGGAATTCCTTTTTGCCTATTCTTCGCTAAACGATCTCGCTGACTATTCCGGTGAATTTTTTCTGAAAAATGTCCGTGCTTCCCTGGCAGCCAAAGATACTTTTTCCTGGGGAAAAACCATTCCCGAAGAGATTTTCCGTCATTTTGTTTTGCCTGTCCGTGTAAATAATGAGAACCTTGACTCTTCGCGCTGGGTGTTTTTTGCAGAGTTGAAAGACCGGATCAAAGGAATGACGATGAAGGATGCCGCGCTGGAGGTCAATCATTGGTGTCATGAGAAGGTCAGCTACAGAGCATCCGATAGCCGGACTTCTTCTCCACTAGTTACAGTTAAGACCGGTCATGGCCGGTGCGGCGAGGAATCTACCTTTACAACAGCCTCCATGAGGTCGGTCGGCATTCCCGCGAGGCAATGTTATACCCCGCGCTGGGCCCATGGCGACGACAACCATGCCTGGGTGGAGGTGTGGGTAGACGGGAAATGGCACTACCTGGGAGCGTGTGAACCTGAACCAGACCTGGACATCGCCTGGTTTTCCGCACCTGCCAGGCGAGCGATGCTTGTTAATACTACCGTTTTTGGTGATTATACCGGGCCGGAAGAGGTGCTGCTGAAAGATCCATTATTTACCCGGATCAATGTGCTACCCAACTACACGGAAACCAAGCGCATCTGGGCCAAGGTACTAGATGTGCAGCAGCATCCGGTTCCCAATGCTGCTATCGAATTTCAGTTATATAACTACGCGGAGTTCTATCCACTTCTGCGGACAACCACGAATCAACTGGGGCTGGCATCGTTACTCACAGGATACGGAGATTTACTGATCTGGGCTGCCCATGAGGGAAAGTTCGGTTTTGCCAAAGCCGATGTCAGGCAACATGATACGGTTTTTATTTACCTGGAATTGACCCCGGAAGATCCGGGTGGAATGAACCTGGATTTTGTACCGCCCGCAAAACAGGAAATACAGGATCACCTGACCGATTCGATGCGCGCGGCAAACAGCGAGCGGCTCAAGTTCGAGGACCAGCTCAGGGCTTCCTATGAAACCACCTTTATAGATTCGGCTAAAACTTACCGGCTGGCGCCACAGTTGAATGTCGATAGCCGGGAACTATGGGATGTACTGAGAAAATCACGCGGCAACTGGCGGGAAATCATTCAATTTATCTCCGATACCCCCGATTCGCTCCGGCAATGGATATTCCCTTTGCTCCATGCGGTTTCAGAGAAAGACCTTCGCGACATTGACCTCAACGTGCTGTTGGATGCAATGTTATCAGTTGGCAGTTGGCAGTTGTCAGTTGGCAGTTCTCAGTCACCAGTCACCAGTCACCAGTCACTAGTCACCAGTCACCAGTCACTAGTCACCACTGACGAGCTTGTCGTTAAGTACATCCTGAATCCCCGCGTCGACAACGAATTGCTGAAACCGTTTCATTCTTACTTCCTCCAGGTGTTTGATCC
>JAZDGR010000021.1:0-23610 GCA_043806735.1 bacterium
TGAACTCCCCGGTACGTACGGTTTCCAATTACCTGGAAGCGACAGCCGATCCCATGTCGTGCCAGGGATCTTATTACTATTCACTGCCCCTGTTGGATGTGGAACAATTCACCATCACACGCAGCGATAGTGTGCTGAGCAGCGGTACGAAAGGATTGATGTGGATGGATTATGTGGTGCAGACCTATGATCAGCGGGCGGTAGAAGTATTTTCTGAAGCCTCGTGGAGCTTTTATGCCATTCAGTTCCCCGATATCAATGCGTCACTCATGGTCATAGAGATCAACAGCACAACGGGTTCTCTCCCCATCGCCAGACTCTTCAGTACCGACGGAGGCATGACCCTCAACTATGCCCATAAACCCAAGTATATATGGGCAATCAACAACATCAACATCGAAGCCGTACCCGGAACCAACTGGACAAGCCCGAAATCCAACCTGGATTACGCCATGCAGCACCGCATCCAGCTGATGTCAGAAGATTTTCCGGCAGACCTTACCCTCACGATGGTGATAAACGATCAGGAGATCTATATCGATGAAAAAACCATCAAGTACGAGGGCCTGGCAACAGTAGAGGGCACCCTGGGCTCAATGACAGTAACGGGGCAAGCATTCGTAGAGATCCAGCCGGTCGGGCATCTTAAATAGAGGGTTCTGACTTGAGTTTCCCCCTCATCCCCTGGGCTAAATCCTTGGGCAATTCAATTCTTTCGCAGAAAGAAATTCTTTAACACCGTGCAGTTGCAGCAGCACAAAAAAACTGCGGTGCAACTTTTTTATTACCTTTGTGCCCGGTATTTCTGCCATCGGGGCGTGGCGCAGTTGGCTAGCGCACTTGCATGGGGTGCAAGGGGTCGGAAGTTCAAGTCTTCTCGCCCCGACTAAATTCACGAGCAGCTTAAAGGCTGCTCGTTATGTTTATGTTTACGACTTACATTCTATTTAGTAAAAGGCTGGATAAATTCTATACCGGGTCTTGTATGGTCTTCCTTGGGATGTGGTATTTACCCGGCATTTTGATACACGTGCTGAAGCTGTTGCGCTGGAAAACACAATAAAAAACGCGGAGCCAGACGATTTCTCTCTGATATTCCAAATCAGGTTGGTTAGCGCATGGCGCCATAGGCGCCAGGGTCGTGGCGCTCAAGGCGCTATCGCCCCGACTTGAGAAACAACCACTTACAGCGATTGCATAAAGTAAGTGGTTTTTTATTTGCCTGCAGGTATTTATTTCTTACAGGTAGGGGAAGACGTTCAGAAATGGGTGAAAGAATAAGGGTGTGCCTCGACCAGCAACAGTGGAAGCCAGCCGCTTGCTTCATTTCGTTCGCACTTACAGGACGAAAGACGAAGGACGAGGGAAGATTTAATTTCGAATTTCCTAATTTCCTGACTCCCTGCCTTCCTGCCTTCCTGACCACTGACTTCAGGTACGCATTATTGTGATGAACCAATAGAAACCTTTTGGGGAATGAAAGCCAATCAATCAATGAGGATCCCGGTTTTTAAAACCTCTTCAGCAAAACCGCCGGCATCGTGTTCCTTCTCAATTAAAACAGGTTCGATACGTTCGTCGATTTCCCTTCTTAACTTCCAGAGTAAAGGAGCATAAGTAAAATAATCACCAGACAAATTGTTCACGATTATGGCAACATCAATATCGCTATCTGGCTGTTGGGTTCCTTTTGCATAAGAGCCAAACAAAAAGACTTTATAGACATCAAAATGTCTAGATACCAACAATTTATATTGCCCGACTTTCTCTATAACCTCTCTTTTATCCATTGTTGCAATTCTTTTGTACCGGACAAAATATTTTCACACCTGGTCCTGGTCAGACTTTCCATAAGCCTCTCTTTATGAGAAGGGTACCGAGCTTCAATATTCAATGGTTCAAGAACATCAATAAATTCCTGAAACCTATGGTCCAACAGGTCAAAGACCAGGGCTTTCTTTGCCAGATAAGCTAAACTATGAGAATATGGCGCCGAATCGGATGAACTTGAAACAAAGTATGCCTTCAATGCTTTTTCAATTGCCTGATGACACATAAATCCGACATAAAGATACCTCCCGGTAGATAACATTGCACTGGCGGTATCCAGATCATAATCAGATAACTCAATCCAATATTTGACTTTATCAGTCATCAGACGTTTTTTACAAAAATACAACTTTCTCAGGATTCTACATAGTGGTCAAGTGTCTTTAGGCAGGCAGAAATATTCTGATCAAAATTGAGTTTCCTTTTTGGCACAATCCCGTTCATTAGCTGCCTGGCTGATCATGGTTGCAACTTGTTGAAGGGTTTGAGCAAACTCTGTAAGATTTGTTTCTACTCCATGAAGTCTGGGTGGCTGGTAATCGAGAGAACCGAAAGCTGAAAAATCATCTTCGGCAACTAACAGCCCAAATTTTTGTTCAATTTCTGGTTCAATTACATCGTCCAGCGAATGTCCGAGCCGTTCTTTGACGTCAATTCGCAATTCTGTTAAAACTTGTCCGGGATCCATTTCTGTGAAACCGATAACAACAATTTCCCGGGGATCAAATGCATTGATCATCGTGTACATTTTGTTTGAGGCCCCAAATCCAACCGTATGATACCAGGCTTTACGAAAATCCTCATACGTTTTACCTTCCTTGAGTCTACGGGTTAAAATTGCAACTTGAATCATACAGCTTCCTCCCTGTCCTCTATTTCGACTCGGAATACCGCTTCCGGAATTCAATGGCCGCCTCTTTCCTCTTTTTCAGCTCTTCCGGATCCATCTTCCCGAGGAACCATTTGTGCATATCACTGTTCAGCACGGCATTCAGTTCATCTTCCACGGCGCGCGCCTGGCTGGCTTTTCCCTGGCTCTTTGCGTCGTGAATGATCTCTTTTATGTCGGGTAAGAATTCCATGTAAAACCGGTCGGCTACCTCATAATTTCCATGCCATTGCGTATAATCTGGCCCCATCATGGAAGCGCCCATCCGGGCTCTTCTGCCTTCGTGATGCCACAAATAGTAATACGTCCATTCAATCTGTTCATCAAACTCTTCCGGGGTGATCAGGTGATTGGCCTGCAGAAGTTTCATCAGCTTCAGCGCAGGCTTACCGAACTTTTCATTGTATAGGAAAACTTCGTTGTCATACTGGGTATAAAAGCCGGCGACATAGTTCTTTGTATGGCACTGGAAACAAACATTCTGCATATTTTTCCTGCGCATTTCCCAAGTAAGGAACCCCGGAGGTACGTCCTTCCCCTGTGCTTTGTATTTTTCAATCTCCTGGACATCAATCTTTTCAGATACTTTTGGCCGGAGGGTCCAGCTGATCCTGCCGCCTACATCATGGGTTACCGGCATATCCGGCGTGGCGCTGATGTGACACGTGGCACAAGTAAGCGCTGCGATATAATCCACTCCCACCACCCAGGGCTGTGCTTCCAGGTTTATCAGGTCCTTATGCACATTGAAATTCACCCCGTGCTTCGACTCCTGGTAAATCTCCAGTTGCGGATGGTCGGGACCCATGTGACACTTGCCGCAGTTTTCGGGCTGCCTGACCTGTTTGACGGAGAAGGTATGCCGGTTGTGGCAAGCCGAGCACGACCCCTTGGAACCATCCAGATTTAGCCTGCCTATCCCTGTATTGGGCCAGGTTTTTGGATCCAGTTTCAGGATACCATTGTCGTATTTCAGGATGTTCCCTTGGTCATCTGACAGCAACTGCACCCTGGATCCGTGACACTGCCAGCAGCCGCTGGCCGCAGCAGGATTGGCGCCGTCGTTGAAGTGCACGTCGCCTTCCACCACCTCAGCCAACACATTGTCGAGCGAGCCCATGATCATTCCTGCATCGGCATGATGGCTGTTTACAAACTCGGTTGCCTCTTTTTCATGGCATTTTTTGCAATCGTACGGCGCCACCACCGTGGCAATAAGGTACCCTTCGTGTTCGTAGGCATCAATATCTTCCTTGTTTGCCGAATGGCATTCGAGGCAGCCTACTCCCACTTCGGCATGCTTGCTGCTCTTCCATTGTTCCACAATGACTTTTCCGGCTCCTTTTTCAGCATGGCAGCTGATGCAGTGCTTCGTTCCGGCATCCACAATCGGAGCAGGCTTGTACCCGGGCATCGCATGCTGAACTTCTTTCCATAAGGCGATCAGCAAAACCACCAGGAAAACAATACTCAGAATTCCAATGATCGTTCTTTTTGTGTTTAAATTTGTTGCCATCGTTATTTTATTTAATGATTTTCTTTTCGTATCGTTAAACCGGTCAGTGTCCGAACACTTCCCCGAGCAAAAACCCGTTGATCGTGAGCATACCGGCCATGCCGGTCCAGAATGCCACCTCTTTCCCCGGAAATCGCTTTTCAAAGAACCGGTCGATGAAAGGCCAGAAAAACAGGATCAGGATAAACAGGATAGGACCGAGCACCCCGATGGTGAGGTTGGATATTTTCAGCCAGCGGAATACCGGATAGAAATACCACTCGGGTTTGATGTGGAGCGGGGTGACATTCGGATTTGCAGGGTCCCCCAACTGCGCCGGGAACAACAGGGACAAAACCACGAGGGTGATCATGATGATCGTGACCATGATCAATTCTGTAAAAACATGATCGGGGTAAAGAGGGAAGGTCTTCTTTTCGCTGTGCTCCTCTCCTTTGAACTTCAACTCGCTTACGCCATGAGCCCGGATCAGGTAGATGTGCATGCTAATGGCCAGCATCATGAGTACAGGTAACAGGATCACGTGGAAAAGATAGAAGCGGGTAAGCGTGTTCTGTCCGATTTCCGTGCCTCCCCTCATAAAATCGGCGATCCAGCTTCCGATGAACGGAGTGGCGCCGGCAATCCCGGTTCCTACCTTCATGGCCCAGTATGACATTTGTTCGTAAACAAGGGAATACCCTGTAAATCCAAACATTATAGCGAGTAAAAACAGGACCACTCCGAACATCCAGTTCAATTCCCTAGGACTGCGGTAGGTCCCGGTAAAGAAAACCCTGAGCATATGCAGCAATAACGCCGCAATCATCAGATTGGACGACCACCGGTGAATGCTCCGGATCAACCATCCGAAGGATGCCGTGTTCGTGATGTAATACACGCTATTGTAAGCTTTTTCGGGTTCCGCCACGTAATAGAAAATCAGCATGATCCCGGTGATGATTTGAACTGTAAAAAGATAAAGAGGCGTCCCCCCTAATGCCCACCACCATCTTTTCAGGTGATTTGGGATTGGCTCGGAAGTGATCTTGATGATGGCTTCCTGGTCGATGGGAAAAACTTCGTGAAACCATTTTGTAAATCCCATGTTATGCCTCCTTGTCCTTAAAATAAATGAATACATTCCGGCCTTCCAACTCAACCCGGTAAGAATCCAACGGCCTGGAAGGAGGCCCGGAAAGAACGTTGCCGTTTTCATCAAAAAGGCCTTGGTGACAGGGACAATAGAACTCCTTTTTATCTTTCTGCCAGTAAACCGTACATCCCAGATGTGTGCAAACGGTAGAAAGAGCCTTCACCGAGTTTTCCCCCGTACGGACAATGACCAGATCCCTCCCCTGGAGATCCTGAAATTGCCGGGATGAATTGACCGGTAACTCATCGAGGCTCACCGTAAAAATTCTCCGGTAAACATCCTTCCTGTTTGGCGTGATAAAACGAATTCCCATGGCCGTGAGTCCTGCAAAAGCAGCTCCCAGCGGGATAAAAGCGAACAGGTTTTTTAAGGCATCTCTTCGATCCATTTGAACTTACATTTAGGTGTTAACTAATTGGTTGAAAAGTAAAAATAAAAATATATTTTCTGTTCTGCCATCGTTTTTTTTGAATTATGACAATTGTCATTGTTTCAGCATATTCATATGCTTAATTTCGTTGCTGTTAATTTTTTAACAAATAGGAGGCGGTATGCGTATCGGTATCTTTTTCTGCCAGGTTGATCCGGGGAAAAAACTCAACATTGATGCAGTAGCCAAGTATTCGGCCAACCTGCCGGGCGTTGAACTTGTCAAGGTGTTGGGAGTCAAGCCGCGTTTGAATCCGCTGGCTCTCTGCAAGGAACTCAAGGAGAATCATATCCAGCGGGTCGTGATCGCCGGCGATATGCCCGGGTACTTTAAACCGGTTTTCACCAAAGCCATGGCTCTGGCAGGATATAATCCCCACGAAGTACGGCTGGCTTCCTTCAAGGAACATGGAGCGACCGATCAGGATTCAAACGACCGGGCCAAAGCGATCGTGGCCTGTGCCACCCGTGCCGTGCCGTATGCCCTGGCCGCCATTCCCAAAGAAACTCCGGTCAATCACACTACGTTGATTATCGGCGGTGGGATAGCCGGAATCCAGGCTGCCCTGGAGATTGCCGATGCAGGCAAACAGGTCTATCTTGTGGAACGGACTGGTACCATCGGAGGTCATATGGCCATGTTTGATAAAACCTTCCCCACCCTCGACTGCTCCGCCTGCATTCTCACCCCAAGAATGGTATCGGTAGGCCAGCACGATATGATCCGTCTGATGACCTGCTCTGAAGTGGAAGGGGTCAGCGGTGTTCCGGGAGCCTACCAGGTACTCATCAAGCAGCATGCAAGATATGTCGAAACGGATGCCTGCGTGGCCTGCGGGATCTGTACCGATGTTTGCCCGGTGAAGGTGCCCAGCGAATTTGATGCCAACCTCTCCGACCGTAAAGCCGTCTACATTCCCTTCCCCCAGGCAGTCCCGAATGCCTACCTGATCGATGGTGAAAATTGTACCTATATCCAATCAAATGGCCAGAAATGTGGGGTATGTCTGAAGAAGTGCCCCAAGGAATGCATCGACTTTACCCAGCAGGATACCATCGTGGAATTAGAAGTAGGCAACATCGTCCTGGCTACTGGATACGATGTGCTGGATGCCCGGAAGCTCGAGCAATACGGATACGGGGTACACCCAAACGTTTTCACTGCGCTGGAATTCGAACGGATGACCAACGCCAGCGGCACTACGGGAGGGAAGATCGTTCTCAAGACCAGGCAGCAAAACAAGCGAACCAAGGAAGACGAGTGGGTTCTTCTCCCTGAAGGGGAACCGCCAAAGAGCGTGGCGATCATCCATTGCGTAGGATCCCGCAACAAAAAGTACAACTCCTATTGTTCCCGCGTCTGCTGCATGTACTCCCTGAAGTTTGCTCACCTGGTGAGAGAAAAGATCCCGAATGTTACCTGTTATGAATTCTACATCGACATGCGGGCGTTTGGCAAAGGATATGAGGAATTTGCCGAACGGATCAAGTCGGAAGGGACTTTTGTGGTCAGGGGCCGCACCGCTTCCGTGGAGATGGAAAACGGCCGGATGATCGTCAATGGAGAAGACATTGTCAACGATAAGATCGTGCAATTTCCGGTCGAGATGGTGGTGCTGGCCATCGGCCTGGTTCCCGCAAAAGGCACCGATAAGATCAGCCGGATGCTGGAATTGACCCGCGATTCCGACGGGTGGTTCTCCGAGCTCGATTACAACGGTAATCCCACCGATACCGAAAAAGGAGGAATCTACGTAGCCGGGATGTGTCAGGGGCCCAAGGATATCCCCGATACGGTAGCCCAGGCAGCCGCCGTGGCGGCCGGGGTTCTTCGCAGCATCACGAGCGGAAAAGGGATCGGTCACCGCAGCAGCATTTCCCTCAGCGAAATCGAAGCCCGTTCACTATTGATACACACTGAATAAGGAGGTCATTATGCCACTCAGAGTTAACCCTAAACTGATTGAAGACCTGGATTTCTATGGAGCAGAAGATGTCCAGTATTGCTATCATTGCGGCGATTGCTCCGCAGTTTGCGTTCACGCCGACGAGATCTACCGCTTTCCGCGGAAATCGATGCGAAGCCTTCAGATGGGGCTGGAGCGAAAACTGGAAACCGGGCTCGAACCCTGGCTATGCTACTATTGTGGCCAATGTTCCTCCCAATGTCCCCGGGAAGCCGATCCGGGTGAAACCATGATGAGTCTGCGCCGCTGGCTGATCGGACGGTATGACTTTACCGGTATCGCCCGGCGGTTTTATATATCAAAAACTTCCGAAATTTTAGCTGTCGTCATCACCGGATTGCTGACCGGGTTCGGGTTTTTCCTTTATGGCTATTTTTTCGGAAATATCCGGATCTATGATGGACCGGGAGCATTTCTTCCGAGTCCCTTCATCCATACCTTTGATCTTACCCTCGGCTCCCTGATCGGGATCATCCTGCTTATCAATGCCTGGCGGATGTGGCGCCTGACGTTATACAACGAACGGTCGATCCATATCCCCTGGTGGCTCTACCTGAAACGGCTTTACCTGCCACCCCTGCATTTCTTTACACAGAAACGCTATGCCGAATGTGAAAGCATACGATCCACGCCCATCTTCATGCCCTGGATTATCCACCTGTTCCTGATGCTGGGGTACGTCATCATGCTGGTCCTGGTGATGGCATTCATCGAGCAATTGCAGGCCGGTCCGGAGATCAATTGGAATGTTCATATTTTCGGTTATGCATCCGCTATCGGCCTGACCATCGGCACGATCTATTTCCTGCGAAGCCGCCTCCGGAAAACGGCGGAGGTCCAGTACAAGAAATCGCATAGCACCGATTGGGTGTTTGTGATCCTGCTGATGATCATCGTGCTTACCGGGATCATTCAGCATATCTTTCACCGGACCGGCGTGCCTGTCGCGGCCAATATTATTTACATCCTTCATCTGATGGCAGTTGTTCCCTGGTTGCTCCGGATGCCGTTCACCAAATGGGCTCACATGGTTTACCGGCCGTTAGGGATGTACTTCGCCGGTGTGCGGAAAGACGCGATCCTGCTTCAGGAGAAAAAAGGAACTCTAGTACCGAATCTCGTTTAGGAAGTAAAAACCACGTACCATGAAAAAATGTAAAACCGGTGTCTATATCTGCATGTGCGGGACAAACATTGCCAAGATGGTGGATGTGGAAGGAGTGAAGGAAACTGTCTCTTCCCTTCCGGATGTTGCTCTGGCACGCACCTATAAATACATATGTTCCAATCCCGGACAGGAGCTCATTGTCCAGGACATTAAAGAACACAAGCTCGACCGGGTGGTGGTTGCCGCGTGCAGCCCCCGCATGCATGAGCGCACGTTCCGCCGGGCGTTGAGTACAGCCGGATTGAATCCCTACCTGCTTGAGATGGCCAACATCCGTGAGCAGTGCAGCTGGGTTCACGAGGATCCGGTGACAGCTACGGAAAAAGCCAAGGCCCTGACCCGCGCCGCGATCAACCGGGTGAAATTCCATGAACCTCTTGAGAGCATGTCGGTCGACATGAGTTCCAGTACCCTGGTGATTGGCGGAGGTATTGCCGGGATGACTTCAGCGCTGGAGTTGGCCGATGCCGGTTATTTCGTTTACCTCGTTGAGAAAGCAGATCATTTGGGCGGAAACCTGGCCCGCGTCGACCTCACCGCTCCTTACCTGGATTCGGCTCGCGACCTGATCATCGAACGGATCACCCGGATCCGGAACAACAACAAGGTCGAGGTCCATTTGGGATCAAGAGTCACGGAAGTAAAAGGATACATTGGAAATTTCGAAGCATCCATTCAGTTGGTCAACCGGCTGGATAACATTCTCCGGAAACCGGTGGAAATAAAGATCGGGAACATCGTGGTCTGTACCGGATACAAAGAGTTTGACGCGGCAAGGATCACACATTATGGTTATGGAAAATTGCCCAATGTGATCACTTCTTTTGAGTTTGAAAAGATGATCCGGGCCGGCAGAATTGAAACCAAACAGGGCAAAACGCCTCAGTATGTGGCAATAATCCACTGCGTGGGGAGCCGGAGCCAGGAGTTTCATTCCTACTGTTCACGGGTTTGCTGCATGACCGCCCTGAAATACGCCCATGAAGTAAAATCGGCGAATCCCGATTGCTACGTTTCCGATATCTACATTGACATGCATGCCTTCGGAAAGGGGCATGAAGAATTTTACAACCGTACATCCGAGGCCAAAACATTGTTCCTTATGTACCGCAAGAATGATAAACCGGTGATCCGGAAAGCCGGTCCGAAAGACGATTGCGAAATGCTCATCGAGGTCAATGAGCAGCTGTCGGGAGAAGTGATCGAGATTCCGGCCGACCTGGTAATCCTGATGGTGGGGATGGAAGCCCGGGAGGATTTCGCGGAAGTGGCCCGCCTCGTGAATATCAGTGCCGACAAGGATGGGTGGTTCATGGAGAGTCATCCAAAATTGGAACCGGTCGCAACAACTACCGACGGAATCTATATTGCCGGGACGTGTGTGGCTCCTAAGGATATTCCCGATACGGTTGCCCAGGCCAGGGCTGCTGCCGCCCGTATACTTGCCAAGATCACCAAAGGGAAAATCGATGTGGATGCGATCTACGCAGAAGTAAATGAAACTCTCTGCGCCGCCTGCCGGTTATGCAACACCCTTTGCCCTTACAGCGCCATCGAATTCAACGAGGAAAAGAAGCATAGTTATGTGATCAGCGCTTTGTGCAAGGCATGCGGCACCTGCGTATCTTCCTGTCCCTCGTCAGCGATCAAGGGGCGTCATTTTACCGATCAGCAGATCTTCGCCGAGATCGAGGGAGTGTTGGCTTAGTAATTTTACAAAGATTACAGTTTGACCATCTTGTGAACCAGGTTTCCGGAATCGGTTCGCAAGGAACAATAATAGATCCCGGGGGGGAGGTCACTGAAATCAAAATGAAGCGAATACCGGCCGGGGGCGGTAGGGTGATCCGCCACCCGGGCCACCTCCGTTCCCAACGCATTTGTTACGTTAATCCGCACATGGGAATCAGTCGGGATACAATAGGATATGGTCGTAGAAGACAATACCGGATTGGGATAATTCGTAATTCGTAATTCGTAATTTGTAATTGGATCTTCAATCCCTACTTCGCCTCCGTTCGTGGTGCGGTAAATGACTCCATCATACCCCACGGCAAATCCAAGGTAAGGATCGACAAAGAAGAGACCGCTGAACATCGCTGATCCATTGCTTAGCTGGGCCTTCCATGTTTTTCCCCGGTTGGTTGTCTTGTATATCTTCGTATAAGTGATCCCGTAGCCGGTGCTGTCGTTCACAAAAAAGATCTCTGAAAAACCGGGGCAATCCGGGTTTTCAAGTGTCCAGGTCTGGCCGCCATCCACGGAACTGTAGAACTCCGTTTCGGTAATGGGACCTGTTTCAATTGTATAGCTGGCAAATCCGTTCTGATCATCTGAAAAATGCAGGGCGGTCACCGCCGGGATCGTGAGAATCTCCTCCCAGCTGATTGCACCATCCGTGGTCCGCAGTAATGCTCCGTTCGGCTGAATCCCACTTGCTTTCACCGTGAATCCCAGGGTTGCATTTTGAAACTGGACTTCCACGTATGCATTGAAATCACCGAAGGAGAGGAGTTCCCATTGGGCACCACCGTTGATGGTTTTGAGAAGGGTTCCCTGTCCTCCAACCACATACCCGGTGGAGGTATCTCCAAAATCGATTGAGTATAAGTCAGATACTGTCCAGGTGTTCTTCCACTGCCACTGATTTCCTCCGTCGGATGTAAAGACAAGCATTCCCTCGGCCCCGACCGCACATCCGGTGGTTTCGGTCGAAAAACATACATCCAGAAGGTTCGCGTTAATCCCGGAATTCCGTATCTGCCAGTTTTTTCCACCGTTGGTGGTTCGAAGGATCTCGCCTGCATCCCCAACCACAAAACCCACCTGGTCGTTCACAAACCAGACACCGGTAAATTTGTTTACCCCATACGGGATCGAATCAACCTGAATCCATTGGGCGCGGATCAGCAACGACATGCTGATGAATAACAAACAAAAACATGTTCTGATCATAGGAATGTCCTCCCTGGTTTACTAACATTTATAAAAGGTAAATGTACAAAAAAAATTTCAGAGATTATTGATTAGTTTCCCTGATTGCCGTGACGAAACCGGTGCTGCTTCCCTTGTCCCTTCCCGTTCCCGTGTTGCATCCCCATTCCCTGCCTCGGGCATCCGAACAGGTCGCAGTAGACCTCTGAAAGCATTCGTTGTTGAGAGGAGTCACAGATCATCCGGATCTGTAAATATTGATCTGACGCGAGCCGGGTCAGCAACGCCTGACCGGCTCCGATCTCGTTTGCCAGAGACCGGATCCGGAGGGTGTCAACAGAATCCTTCCGGAGCTCTTCCATGAGCGCCATTCTGGATTCCCTGAGTGCATCTACCAAGGCTTCCGCAGGTTCATTGTATTGGTCCAGGATACGCTCCAACTTGGCATTCTGTGAGCTATCCAGATCCAGTTCCGAAACCAGTATCTGACAGGAAGAGGTGCAGGCAGGCAGAGCAGAGGGCTGCTTCTCTTCAAACCATGTATGATAGATCATGGAGCCTAACGCGGATAATGCCAGGATAAGCAATCCTGCCAGGATCCGGGTCGCGATTTTATATTTTGGAAAACTATTCATGACTCAGGTTATTTTAATAGTAATTTCTGTTCGTCGGAAGAGCCGTTGATTTCCCCGTAAAATGCAGTGGAGGGATCATCCGCCAGGGAAGAAATGGATGAGATCTCAGGGGTTCCCGCAGGTTCGCTTAACGCTTTCCCGAGCAGGATACCGCCGGCCACTGCGATCAGAATCGCCATCACGGCAAAAACCGGTTTTAAACGGCCGGAGATTGAATTGACGTGGCGGGATTTCCGTATCTGAGTGGATTCCCTTTCCATCCGGGCGACCAGTCGTGAATAAAACCACGGGACCTTCGGGATGATCCGGTCTTTTTTAATGAATTCCAGGGTTCTTTCAACCCTGTTATCTAGTGGTTTTTTCATGCCTTTTTATTTTTCATGATAATAATGGCTCAACTGCTTCTGCAGGTTCTGTTTGGCCCGGTGCATCAGCGATTCGACCGACGAAAGCGAGGCATGCATCACGTTCGATATTTCTTTATATGACAGCTCTTCATATTTATGTAACGTAAAGGCGATCTTCTGATTGACCGGTAATCTGTCGATGGCATAATGTAGCGCTTTTCTCAGCTCTTCTTCTTCGAGGGGTCCGTCGGCCTCCATATTTCTTTCTGCCATATGCAGTTCATGTGTTGTATTTATCTTACCTGTTTCGGCCGGCGCAAACAGACTAAAAAAAGGTTTTCTTTTCTGCTTCTTCAGGTAGTTAAGCGATTTATTGACAGCAATCCTGTAGACCCAGGAAGACAATTTCGCTTCCCCCCTGAAGAAACCTGCCGAATGTAGAATCTCAATGAACACGTCCTGTGCAAGGTCTTCTGCATCTTCCAGGTTCTGTACCAGCGAATAACATGTCCGGATGACGTTTTGCTGATGTTTCTCCACCAGTTCCCTGAAAGCGGCCTGATCTTTTTCAAGAATCCCCTGTACAAGTTCCCGGTCAGTCATTGAGTGATGGTTAACCACGAAGGTACAAAGTAGTGAAATAGCGAAGTAGCGAAATAGCGAAATTATTCTGAATTCTGAATTTGAATGCTTGTACCTCCGTGGCTGAACTGTTCCGGTTATTTTGTTTCGGGTTGAGGTTGAGCGGTTTGCTGGCAGTTTTTCCGACCATGACGGTGTTGGTCACCTTTTCCACCCCCACCACGAAAACAATTTCCCTGGCCCATTCCCTGGCAATTCTTTCCCTGGGAACCTTTTCCGCAGCAATTTGTTTTGCAGCAATTCTTGTCCGCCTGGTAATTGTCACAGGTTCCATCTCCGTTTTTATCTGTAAAGTTCGCGCACTGGCTGTTCTTCCCTTTGTTTTGATGGTGGTCACAGATGCCATCGCCATTCGAATCCACAAACTTCCCGGGAGTTGTAGTAGTGGTTTGTTCCGACTGAGTCTTCGACGTTTTGTCGGCAGTCTGAGCGCTTTGCGTGAAAGCATTAACTGTCAGGAATGTCATTCCGGTAAGCATTCCGGTAATCAGGATGAGTTTTTTCATGGTTTTAAATTGTTTTGTTTTACACTACGTTTCTTGTTAGACAAAACTGAATGAGAAAACTTGCGGTTCAATGTCATTCAGCAGCTTTTCAGAAAGGTCCCACAAGCGTCGTCCATTTTCCGGGTTCTCTGCCTTTTCATCAATCTCCTGCCGGGACATGAGAAACAAATAGTCGAAGGGCGTGCTTTCCACATCGGGGGAGGCAGCGAGGTAAACCACCGGTTTTGCAGCCTCTTTCGGAGATTTGAAAAAGATCGAAAAGATCAGCTTCAGCAGGGGGTTGTAAAGTTTTGGCGCCTCCCGGGCAATGTTTGAGTTGACCGGCCCGGGGCACATGGCAAAGACAGAAGTCGTACAACCTCCCCCCGGATTTAACCGGCGGGAAAGCTCGCGGGCAAATGTGACCAGCAGGAGTTTATAGTAGCCATAGAGCTCCATTGATTGTTTGATCCCGTATGCTTTGTACCTGCCGAATCCGTCCCAGTCATACGTTTCCGGGTTGCGGTGGGATTCGGAGGTGACGAAGACAATTCGTTCAGCGTGGATTTCGTTTTCTGGTTTTCCGCGCAGGCGCCGGAGCTGCTGAAGGGATCGGGGCGGCCTTTACGGAAGCCCTGGAAGAAACTCCAGCCTTTATCCTCCAATCCATCCAGGATCTTGACTGCCGGTTGCTGATTTATGTGGCAGCGTACAGCAAAGTAAAGACTTTCCTGGAGAACTCTCCAGGTTACCTATTTCATCCTTACTTCTCTTCTTCCGCGGTCACTTTCACTAAAAATTCTGGGCAGGGTAATGAAAAAAATGTATCAAGGGGATCTATGATCAGGATTTGAATGTAAAATTCATTCTTTCCGGGTCAGGAAGTCTTGAGTTACGGGCGAAGATCCAGGAATCGATGGCGGGCCGGAAGCGGGTATTTGAGGTCATGCCTCTTTCCTTCTTTGAATTCACTGATTATCGCTCCGGATACTCCCACACCGAAAACCTGGGGTTTTTCCTGATGAAGGATATAAACAGTACACTTTCATTGCTCAACGAGTATCTGAATTTCGGAGGATATCCGCGTGTGGTTTTGTCAAACACGGAGGAGGAGCGGTTTGAAATGATCAATGAAATTTACCGTTCATACCTCGAGAAAGATATTCATCCCCTGGTTCAGGGCCATGGGCCGGAGGTCTACTCCCGGTTGATCCGGTTGCTGGCAGCTCAAACGGGCCAAATGATCAATTTATCTACCCTGGCCAACGAAACACAAACCTCGCTCCCTACCATCCGGAAATACCTTTGGTATGCCGAACGCACTTTTTTTCTAAAAATGATCCCTCCACTCCATGGCAATAAGGTGAAGGAGATCACCAAATCACCTGTGGTTTACTTTCTGGATCCGGGGATGCGCAACCTGGCCATCCGGATGTTCGGGAATGTCCACAATCACCGGGATTATGGATTTGTCTTTCAAAATCTCATTTGCACGACGCTACTCAATGTGCTCCAACGTCATATCTATGACCTTCATTTCTGGAGAACCACCAATAAAGCAGAGGTCGACTTTGTGATTGAGCGGTATGAAAACCCGCTTCCGGTTGAAGCCAAGTATTCAGCCATGAAAACTCCGGAAATTACCCGCTCGTTGCGAAGTTTTATTACTCATTACCGCCCAACGGATGCATGGGTTATCAATCTTACCTTATCAGATACACTGAAAGTTGATAACACAACCATTCATTTTATTCCATTCTTTAAGCTTCAACCCTTTTTGCTATTGCTCCACGATGAGCCCCGGGATCTTTTTCGTGCTTCTGAACAGGTAGTCCCGTACATGTTGCTTCATGAAAATGGAAAAAAGAGGATACGCAAATCAGCATTATATACTCGTTCGAATCATGAATAGCGAGACTATTCATTAAACCTTTCGTGGTTCTATTTATTGAATAATCACTTTGGCAGTTTTGATCTTTTTTCCGCTGATCGCAGTGAGGGTGTAATACCCGGATGCCAGTTTTGATACATCGATTGTCATCTGATTACTCAGCCCTGATTTCCGGTAAACCTCTTTCCCCCGTATGTCGAAGATCCGGATCTCATCGATCGGTGTCGCTGCCCGAACGACAATCATAATATGGGCCGGATTGGGACTTACCGTCAGCGTGGTGCTTTTCTGTTCATCCAGAGAAACAGCTACTTCAACCGTAATGCAATCGGAATTCGATTCGCCAATATCATAGACTGCTTTCACGCAATAGGTATATTCTCCCGGAAGATCCAGGTGATCGTCGTAGAACAGATCGGGGATGGGGCTGGCATTAAGCCTCAAACCGTCGCGGTACATGTTGTACCCGAGCAACGTAAAGGCCGGAGCATCACTAACCGGGGCTTCCCAGGTCAGGTGAACATCGTAATTGATCACGTCGGCCTGCAGATTCGTTGGAGCGGGCAAAGGTGGAAGTAACAAGCCGATGTACTTGTAAACCCCGTTCTCAGTGGCGCTGGCATTCACGCCTCCGGCCCATCCGCAATGGTTGTTTATCCAGGTCATATTCATGTACTCAGAGCCCTGGGTCCCTAAAAAGTCGGCCCAGGTATGTCCTCCGTCAAAGCTATAGGAGCTGCCGTTATTTCCCCATCCGCCGGTGCTGACCCAGGTATTTTCGGTATTGGGAACATAGGCAAGATCGGTCGGATAGATGGGTCCGGTAGCAGATACCAGGGTCCAGGTAGTTCCTCCGTCGAAGGTTTCACAGATAGTTCCGGTAGACCCGAGATCTTTGTCCTGCACCAGTCCGTGCATCCCGGTACGGAAGGTAGGTTTAATGTATTTCCCGTTAAGTGCCGGAACGGTCGAAACAGTATAGGTATATCCTTTATCCGTTGATTTATAGACCCGCCCTTTGTTTGTTCCAAACCAGAGGGTATCATTAACGGCCGAATAATATCCCACGATGCCAAACTCCCCGCTGACCGGATTGGGTATGTTTGCCCCGGGTACCGCAACCCAGGTAGTTCCCCCGTTGGTGGTGGTATAGATTTCATACTCCCCGTTGATCGGATCTCCCATACACCACCCTTCGGTTTCGTTGAAAAAATGGACAGTATTTGGGAACGAAGCAGCATTGCTGTAGGATGCCGAAGTCTGCCTGGTCCAGGCAGCTCCTCCGTCGGTGGTGGCATAGATTCCCTGGGGCTTATTCCCGCTGGCCCAGTACATCGGTACCCAGGCTTTGTCGGCATCCATACCAAAGATCATGGATGAGGCCAGGCCCTGGCAGTCGTTGATGATACCCGGAGTCCAGGTAGTTCCGCCATCCAGGGTCCGTGTAAAATCCTGGCAGGCGCCGGTGGGATTGGAAACATCGTAAGCAGCAGCCCAGACTATGTTTGTATCCACTGCCCACATGTAATTAATCCCCCGTATGATCGATTGGAAACCACTCGCCTGCGAGATCCACTCGGCCACGTTGAGGATAATCTTATAATAAACCGTATCGGTGGCCGTATAGGAATAGGCGCGAACTTCGTGAGAACCGAGGTCAGCCGGTGTGGTGTTCCAGGCATAGTTCAGCGTAGTTCCCGTTCCAGAAGCCATTTCGTTATTGTCGATGAAGATCTTCATCAGGTTCGGAGTCCCTCGTACCGTCGTCGCTTCAATATCGACGGAATATCCTACCCCGATCACGGCGTAATTGACCGGATGGGTGATCCGCACGATGAGGTTGGGATTGTAAGGTTTGACATGAACCACTGGGGCATTGTCCAGGTTGAAATTGTTTCCGCCCGGATTGAGCGCCCCGATGGCGTACCAGCCATTGCTGGATCCCGACCAGCCCCAGTTAAAATGGAATTTGTCATCGCTCAGCCTGTACCCGTCGCAAACGAACGCATGCCCTCCGCTGCCGTATCCGCTGTAATAGATCGGGAGCTGGTTGTCGAGGTCGGCCCGGAGGAGGACTTTCCAATCATTCATATTCGGGTAATCTGCTTTGTACTTGATGGTCACATCGGGATGATAGTTGAAATAGTCGAGAAAGGCATCCGGAACATCATCGGAGTAGGCGCCCGATCCGCTGGTGCTGTACTGCATGTCGACCGAAACACCGGCATGGTACATGATGGTGGCCGTGGGGATGTTGCTGCTTCCCACACTATTGGGCATGGCAGCCCAGTTGTAGGTCGTATTCCCGAAATTAGCGGTTTGCTGACCATAGGTGCCGCTAGTGTACGTATGTGATCCTACTCCCTGAGGCGGAAAGTTGTGGTATTTCATCACCTGCGCCATGGCGGTAGCCACACAGCCGGTCCAAACATGGCCACAGGGTCCGCCGGGATCGGCAGGACAGAGTTCATTGTAGTAGCATCCCTGGTCCCAGATGGTCGACAGCAAAGGATTGACATCTCTTGTGGGCATCGGGAAATTTCCCGCGCGTATGGCTTCCCACTGCCTCAATGTCTCACTGTTGCTGAGCCCCTCTCTAACAATCTCATGGATTTCACGGTTGTAGCCATCCAGCCAGTATTTCGTTGCCGGATTGGTGATCTCTTCGGGCATCCCGTTCTCAAACGAATATCCCAGGACCGGGATGGATGCATCATCGGCAGCTACAAGGACAAATCCTCCTGCCCGGAAGATGAACGTGTAAAAAGTAGTCTCTCCGTCATACCGGGTCACGAAGACCTTTTCAACAGTATAATCGGTGATGGAGACTGGTGCATTATGGGTATAAAACGCGATAGCGATTTGTTCGGCTTCAGCCTGGGATACAGGTTTTGCCACGCCTGAAATGGCTATGCACAGCACAGCCATAAAAATAAAAAGGTGCTTCATAAGATGATAGGTTCTGGTTTCGTGGTAAAAGTAGTGAATATTATCGAATGATATGATGAATAGCCGGAAAAACGTGAGGGAATCATGGAGCCCGGCAACTGTAGGGGCAACCGGGCCGGTTGCCCCTACAAACCGCAACCATTTTCTAATCCAGCGAAAAATAGAATGTGGTCCCTTTCCCGGGTTCACTTTCTGCCCGGATGGTCCCACCGTGTTTCATGATGATCCGTTTTACGGTGGACAATCCGATGCCGGTGCCTTTGAACCCTTCATCCGTATGCAGGCGCTGGAAAGGAGTGAACAACTTCCCGGCTTGATTCATGGCAAATCCTACTCCGTTATCACGGATAAACAGAGACTGTTTGTTCTCCTTGTTTATGCTTCCAAAGGTTACCTTCGGGTTTTCCACCTTGCTGCTGTATTTCCAGGCATTGTCCAACAGATTTTGCAGGGCAATTTCTCAACTGTATGCCTGGTGATCCTGGAAAGTTTCAGCATATCCTCGATGAGCTGATTCATCAAAACCGTGGAGGCTACGATATGTTTTAACATCTCTTGTCCGGCCTCATCAACCCTCTCTGTGCCGTCCTCCTGCAACCCCATGCAGAGTCCCTCAATCCGGCGTACTGGCGCTCTCAGGTCATGGGAAACCGAATAGGAGAAGGCTTCCAGTTCCTGGTTAATTGATTCGAGGCTGGTGTTTGTCTCCTTCAATTGAAGAAGTAAAGTTGCCAGCCGGTCTTTTTGCTGATTGACAAGAAGGTAGGCTTTGTTAAGTTTCCTGCGGCTGCTGACCACCACGACAATCAGAACCAGCAGGAAAAACACCACTGCAACACCTGCTATTATGGTGATTAGCTGCTGCCTGTTTTGCAGTTTGAGTACCTGAAGCTCTTTCTCATGTAATGCTATCTCATGTTTCCAGATCAGCGTAGCAATATTGTTGACATCAGTTGCTTTTTGAAGGCTATCATTGAATAAATATGCTTGTTCCAGAGAGGAAAGTGCTTTATCTGGTTGATGCTGATCTTTTTGAAGCAGGTACAATTCCCTGTATGCGGTTACTGCTATATCAATATTCCCGGTCTCATGAGCTATTGCAATGGCTTTGTGCAAATATTCATCAGCCTCTTTCCGGGTGATGACCGCCATCGATCCCCTGTCAGTTGCCCGCCAATACCTGGATCCCGCCATCGAGCAATAGGTAAAACCTAAATGTCTCTTGTTCTACAGTTCTATCAACAGGGGCATCTTTCGTTTGTAACAGAAATTGGCAGAATCAAGTAGGTCTTGCCTGTCATAATTTTCGGCCATAATTTTGTACATCATAGCCATATAGTACATGCTTTTTGAGGATGATGCAAGTTCCCTGATTTCCTGGAAGAACTGATAAGTCGAATCCGGTTCATGATTATGGCTAAGGTTTTCCAACCAGCTAAGATTTAACAACTGCCACATTTCATTGCTGCCGGTTTGATAAAGAGATTTTCCTGTAACATAATACTCGTTTGCCTTTTGTCTATCAGCCCTGCCATAGGCCGCACAAAGCAGAAGGTTGGCTGCACAGAGCCTGACAGTATCATTCAGCTTTTGAAATATTTGCTCTGCCTCTACTGCATGTTCGATCGCCCGAGGAATTTTGGAAAGATGAAAATAATTGTAAGCCAAGGATAAATTGGAGATCCCGGCACCAAACGTATAACCGAGCTGATTGGACAATTTAAGTGCTTCATTTCCATAGTCAATTCCCTTCATCAGATCGTTGTTCCGCAACTCATGGCTTAGCAGAGCCAGGGTCTTTACTTTGTTGGTATCCTAGTTCATTGCCGGCAAATCGGCCAACAGGGAATCGATCAGGGCCTGACCTTCTTTCTGGGCAGTTGCACATTGAAAGATGCAGGCAGCGAGCAGCGTGAGTACTATATGTTTCATGGGAAAAACGTATATACAACTCGTTAAAAATAGCGACTTTTTTGGGAAAGTGATAAAAGAAATTGCATTCAGGAAATGGAAAAAACTGTTTAATGCTAAAATAATGAATTTTTAGTTCACTTTATTAGTTTTATTTATTATCTTTGCAGACATGATAACCCGAATTGCAGAAAATAAAATAAAAGATCTTCTGCAAGGATTTCCATGTGTAGCAATAATCGGTCCGAGACAGGTAGGGAAAACAACACTTGCAAAGCAAATTCAGAAATCCTATATACAGTCTTTTTACCTGGATCTTGAATTGCAAAGAGATTTAGTAAAACTTGATGATCCTGAAACTTTTCTGAAGCAATTCCAGGATCACGTGATCATTATCGATGAAGTTCAACGGAAAAAAGAACTGTTCCCGGTATTACGGGCTTTGATAGATCAGAATAGAAAACCCGGACGATTTCTTCTGCTGGGTTCAGCTGCACCTGATCTGTTAAGGGACAGTTCCGAATCGCTGGCAGGTAGAATCGCATATTTTGAATTGACACCCTTTTTGATTTCTGAAATTTCACCACGTTATAACCTGATGGATCTTTGGGTACGGGGCGGTTTCCCGGATCCTTTTTTAAACCAGAAATATTGGCTGGATTGGATGAACAACTTTGTCAAGACATACGTAGAAAGAGATCTCCCGAACTTAGGTTTCCCGGCCGACAGTATTACCGCGGAACGAATCTGGACAATGCTTGCTCACAATCATGGAGGTCTTGTTAAATATGCAGAAATCGGGAAAAGTTTAGAGCTCAGCATCCACACAGTTAAGAAATACATCGGATTTCTTGAACATGCATTCCTGGTCAGATTAATTCAACCATTTCATTCAAATGTAAAAAAAAGGTTAATCAAGTCCCCAAAAGTTTATATAAGCGACTCCGGGATTTTCCATTTTTTATCTGGAATCGATACAAAAGAACAACTATTCGGACACCCCAAAATGGGAGCTTCCTGGGAAGGATTTGTAATTGAACAAATAATATCACTTTTACCATCAAACCGGAAGCTTTATTTTTACCGGACACACGATGGTGCTGAGCTTGATTTAGTGATTACCAAAGGTGAAAAGCCTGTTGCCGGAATAGAAATAAAATTCGGATCAGGGATCAGGGCATCCCGGGGAAATACTGAAGCAATTCAATTCCTGAACACCAAACATAATTTTTTGATTATAAAAGATGACGAAGATTATCTGTTATCGAATGGATTCCGGGTCTGTGGATTGACTGTTTTTATTGATAAATATTTGAATACTATCTAAGACATATTTCGTTATTTCGCTACTTCTATTTCACTACTTCGCTACTTTATAACCACCATCTTCCCCGACACAACCTGCTTCCCCGTTATAAACCGACAGATATAAACACCGGTCGGAGTTCCTTCTGCATCCCAGATTACCCGGTTCGTGCCCTTCCGGCCGGTATGAACGATATTGTCTATCACCTTGCCGAATTGGTTCACGATCGCAATCTCAACGTCCCCGGGTTGTTCCAGTTCGAATTCGAGGGTAGTGGAAGAGGAGAATGGATTCGGATAATTCTTCATTGTCAATTGTAAATTATCAATTGTCAATTGATCAATCCCCACCGGAGGTATCCTCCCGGTCCTCGTAATATGAAACTGCACCGGCCCGCCATTGCTTTCGATCCGGAATGTGACTACATCGCTGAGGGTATCCACCGGGGTGTAAAAAACAGAGAAGGTATAGTCAAACGGTCCTTCCAGGGTGGTGGTCGTGTCAAAATCAGTGCTGAATTCCGTTCCAGTCAGGGAAGTAATAGAAATGAACCGAAGGGTGTCATTGGCCCGGTTGGTCACCGTCAGCAGAATAGTATCTGTGGTTCCGATGTATACTGTGTCGTCGGGAACGATCGTATCGGATACGGCCATTTGCAAGGGAGCAAAACCGGGTGTCGTGGGAAATCCAGCGTTTTTCCAAGCGGTAATCCCGCCCAGCATGTTGATCACACTCGGGAAACCCATGGCAACCATCTTGTTGTATGTACTCCCGCTTCTTCCGCCGGAGAGGCAATAGAGTACATACATTTTATGCCGGGGAAGCAGGTTGAGCAGACTGTCGAACCCGGCTCCGTTGTGATTTCTGTTGATGGCTGCTTCCAGATGCTCAGGCGTGTACTCAGCCGGAGTTCGCACATCCATCACACAGAAATCCGGGTTGGTGACATTGGCCTGGATCAGGCTGTCGCACTGATAGACCGTGAAGTGGGCCTGAAGGGAGTCAGAGTTCCGGGCGTGGGCCGGAGAAAGCATGCCGAACAAGAAAAACATCGACAAGATGGAGAAACTGACACAAGGGAAGTTAAGCAATTTCATGATGCAACCGGTTTGTTTGAAAAGGGTGATGTGAATAAATCGCCTATAAAAATAAAGCAAATAGGGTATAAAAGCAAATGGTTAGGATTTGTCAATCCACCTCATCCCCCAACCCCTTCTCCTGAAGTAGAAGGGGAGTAATTCCCTCTCCTTGAGGAGAGGGTTAGGGTGAGGTGAATTTACAGATAAATGATCAGGGTGAAGTGGACTTAGTTATCCCCTCTACCAGGATCAATGCGAACACTAGTACCATAAAGAGGTTGAACACGATGAACAAGGCCTTGATCCAATGTTTTATTCTTCACGGAAAAACAAGAAAAATCTTTCATGATTGTACGTATTCTTTCTAACTTTGTTCAAAATCCAAAAATTAAACCAACAAATGAAAAAGTTTAGTCTGCTTTTAATGGTACTCTTTGCCCTGAACATGGGCGCAACTCCCCAGTCCGGAAACATTGACTCGACTGCCCTTTTCGTTT
>JAZDGR010000022.1:0-2398 GCA_043806735.1 bacterium
ATATATCCGAGCTGAAGATTTACGATTGAAATCGAGTATTCTGATTTTCGGTGGGGCGGGGGTGATATCTCATTCCGGGAGTCCAAAACGGAGAATGCCGTCTAAGGCCCATCCCCAAAATGACAAGATCTTCTTCCAGCTTCATCCAGGCCGAGATGCTCCGATCAGCAGAAAATATCCAACTTCTTAACATTAGCAGCACGAGTCAAAGGGATATTTTCCATGATCTATATGCGATCTATTTCCGGATAAAGAACTCACTAAGCGGTCGGTATCCCGATTTTTGCATAAGCTCATCCCATTTTTCCGGCAGTCGTATCTCCTTTATCGCCCCCCCCATACCGCCAGCCAGCGTCTGTACTTTGTTTCTATTCGGGTCCCCACATACGACAATTTGTAATTTCCCAGGGGTGACGGCCGGGGTTGTCACAATTTCTTCCCATCCAGGGAATCTTGGATACCATGGCGGCAATTTTCCCTTCACTGCACCGGGTTCCTTCATGGACTTTGCGAGCTCACGTTCAAACGATCCCAACACCCTGCCGTACGAGCCGTATACTTTCGAAAATGTCCATTCATATGTGATCCTTCTCGCATTCTTCGTCAGGTCCTCTATTAGACTTTTTTTTGTATACCCTCCAGCCGCAAGCACCTCGGCGACTCCCGGCGTCAGCAGAAGATACCGGCGCGAATCAATCATGCCGCTGGCAAACATTTCGCCGTTAGTAACTCCATAAGCTATGAGTTGCATGAGAATTTTAGGATCGGATGATGCCGGAACGAGATTCTGCCCCCATAGGGTACTACTGGCTGCGGAAACTGTGCTCACATCTTTCGAGAAACCTTTCTCCACATGATAAGGTTTCCATCCGATCTTCTCCAGTGCCTCTTCATCTTCCGCCAATACCCAGGATTGCGTTTTACCGAAACTGCCCATCTGTGTTTCCTTTATTCGATAACCCGCTATATTCCTCTCTATGAGACCCAGAGCACGGCCGATAACCTGGTTAGTTGAGTGAGCGATCAGGCCCTGGCCATAATCAATCTGAAGCTGCCTGGCCAGGGGCCCACTCACTATAAAAAAATGCACAAACGAATGGGTGCTGCCGCCAGTCTGTGATAATCGGAACGTAGGGTCCCCCATAGCCTTGACCGCTGCGATTAATACGGGCATATGCTCAGGCCGACAGCCGGCCATCACTCCATTCGCCGCGACGTTCCATGGCGTTGCCCTCAGATTTGCCGACGGGAGCAGAGCGATCTCCTCATCAGGGGAGTAATCGGTGTATTTCAGAAATTCCTGTATTCTTTCCACTGTCGGTGGAACAATGGCCAGTCCATCACTCCACTTGCAATCGGTGAAGTACCGATTGATTTCATCGATAGAACCGGTCAATACAATTTCCTTTGTTCTCCCAACGGTGTCTGTCGCGGGTATGGGCTTAGTCAGCGCTTGTGTAATTTGAGGGACAACGACCTGTTTGCTGTTTTCCTGGAGTTGAGCATTCGAGTGAAGATCAAATGGACCCGGATAGACGACGACCTGCAATGAGGGCACGCCCTGATCAATTCCCCCAGCGCGCGCTTGCTCCGCAAATCCAGGACCGGTCACGACCACCCCGGGAATACCTAATTTTTCACCTTCTATCACCGCACGCGCCGCGCGCGGAGTGCAGACGCCTCAGCCGCCGTTTCCGCTTATCACCGCGTCACGGCCTTTTTCCTTTAGCACGGTCTGCAGGGTTCCTGCTTCGGGCGAAGAGATCTGGCCACCCGCCGCCCGGATAGCGGCGTCGATTTCCGTGTAAGGAACGATCCTGATATCGGGATACTGGTTCTTCAGCGATTCTCCAATCGCGGGAAGGGTAATATCGGCTTTGAAAGCATGATTCCATACCATGCAGACCGTCTTGCCCGCCAGGGTGTTAAGGCGCGGAACCATCGTGATCATCTTCACAGTAGAATCACCTATAGGACTTACTACGCTGTATACCGGTTCAACCGAGTTTTTTGGAACCGCTGAAGGGTTAGTCTTGCATCCTCCGATGACTAAAGTGATAAGAAGGCAGAAAACAAAGATCACCTTCAGCCTTATTGATACAGCTTGCTTTTTCATCAATATACCTTCCTCTGCTGATCTTAGGGAACTGGCTTCGGGATCTGAGTTACTAAGCGTGTTTAAAAAGATGTCGCCTTTTCAAACAGAAAGCGACAGTAAATTGGATGGAGAATAGCATCCTAAATGCCCCGTCCTATCAATTACTGAATGAAGTCTACCCCTTCTGGAATACGATATTCAGAAATAGTAAGAAAGGTCCAGGAATCCCTTCCAGATATTCCTATTAATACAATCCATTCCAGACTTGTGGGTTGGCAAAGAGAAATTCCAAAAGGAATC
>JAZDGR010000023.1:0-73074 GCA_043806735.1 bacterium
GGTTCAGAAATAACAGATCCAGCCCAGTTGCTTGAGATGGCGAATGCCTTCCGGGTTAGCCGGATTATTTTGACCGCTCATGAGCTGGGAATTTTCGATCAGCTGAAAGGTCAGGGAAATACATCAGAGAAGATCGCACAAATTCTTGGCACCAAACCAAGAGCTACGGATCGTTTGTTAAACGCACTGGTTTCCATAGGGCTCCTTCATAAAAAATCTGGAATCTTTCAAAGCACGGGCTTTTCGGAAAAATTCCTGGTCTCAGATTCCCCTGCTTTTCTGAGCGGTCTCTCCCTTATCAACCATACCTGGAAAACCTGGAGCACCCTGACGGAAGCGGTCCGTGCCGGGACTTCAGTATATTTTGAAGATTCCATCAACGAGCGTCCGGAGGAGTGGCAGCAGGCCTTTATTGCCGCCATGCACCGAAGGGCCGGGCCCCAGGCCGTGGAAGTGGCCGATGTACTGGATCTTTCGCACACCACGCGGGTTCTGGATGTCGGAGGCGGTTCAGGCGCGTTCACCTTCGAATTCCTGAAGAGAAATCCCGGTATGATGGGAGTGGTGTTTGATTTGCCGAATATTGTGCCACTAACGGAAAGGTTCATTAACCCCTCCCCTGGCTCCTCCCCAGGAAGGGAGGAGAAGTACCTCGCCCCCGGCCCTTCTCCTCAAGGAGAGGGGAATATTGCCCCCCCCCTAACCCCTCCCCAAAAAGGGAGGGGAGTATCGAGTTTCAGCGATCGCGTATTGATAAAGGCAGGCGATTATTTAAAAGACGACTTTGGATCGGGCTTCGACCTGGTCTTCATGTCGGCCATTATCCACATCAACTCACCGGAGGAGAACCGGCTGCTGATCCGGAAAGGGGCGGAAGCGCTGAATCCCGGCGGCCGGCTGGTGATCCTGGATCACATCATGACCGAGGACCGTACAGAACCGCTGGTGGGAGCGCTATTTGCCATCAACATGTTGGTAGGGACGCTGCATGGGGATACTTATACTAAGGAAGAAATCCGATCCTGGATGCTGGATGCCGGACTGCTGGATGTTTCGATGATCACGACTCCCGGTGGGTTGCAGTTGATGACTGGAAACAAGGTTCAAGGTTCGAGGTGCTAGGTTCAAAGATCAAAGATAAAGGAATCAGTATCTAAATAAAAGTTGTATCTTTGCGTTTCCTTTTGAAAGATTGTATCTCAATCTGTTTGTAATACTCCCTCCTTTACAACTCAGCCGTCCTACAGTTTTTAAAAAGCCATCCGGAGACTGGCGATCCTTGATCACCTCCCGGAGTATATTTATTATACACATTTAAACCCAAACATTTAATGAAATTTGAACAGTTAAATCTTATTGAACCTTTATTACAAGCCATTCATAAGAAAGGGTACCTGAACCCTACCCCAATCCAGGAAAAAGCAATTCCCGCTATCTTACTCGGGAAAGATGTCTTTGGCTGTGCTCAAACAGGCACAGGAAAAACTGCAGCATTTGCATTACCCATATTACAAATGTTGATGACGGAAAGAGAAAATTCTCCCAGAAGAGTTATTCGTTCTCTTATCCTCGCTCCTACCCGCGAACTTGCCTCCCAGATCACCGAGGAGTTCCTTGTTTACGGAAAAGGACTTAATCTCAGGCTGGTAACGATCTATGGTGGAGTATCCCAGAGACCCCAAACCCAGGCTTTATATAGAGGAATTGACATTATGGTTGCTACGCCTGGCAGGCTTCTTGATCTGATCCAACAAGGACACATTGCCTTAAATAAGGTGGAATATTTTGTTCTGGACGAGGCAGATCGCATGCTTGACATGGGCTTTATCAATGATATAAAGAAGATAATAGCGATGCTTCCGGCCCGAAAACAAACGTTACTATTTGCAGCAACATCAACAGTTGAGATAAGGAAACTGGCTGACTCTTTGCTTCACAACCCTATGCAGATAAACCTGGCTCCAGTTGCCTCACCACCTTCACTTGTTTCACAGAAGGTTTACTATGTAGATAAAGAAAATAAAAAACTCCTGCTGGCTCATGTTCTTGAGGATACCATGGTGAAACAGGCATTGGTTTTTACTAGAACAAAACGTGGGGCAGAAAAGGTAGTGAAGGATTTAAGCCGCCATGGGATCAAAGCCGATGCTATTCATGGCGATAAATCGCAGAATGCACGTGAAAAGGCGCTGAAAGCGTTCAAGAACCATAGCATCCGCGTACTGGTTGCTACTGATGTGGCTTCCCGTGGAATCGACGTGGACAAACTCTCCCATGTGATCAACTTTGAAATACCCGAAGAGGCTGAAACGTATGTACACCGCATCGGACGCACAGGAAGAGCAGGGCAGATCGGAGCGGCGCTATCGTTTTGCGCGGCGAGTGAAAAACCCTATCTGCAGAACATCCATAAAATGATCAGGCGTAATATTGACGTCATTCATGGACATCCTTTCCCTGTAAACCGAACCAATTAACACATGAAGATCCTTCTCATTTCACCGGCGGTGTGTTCCACCAGAAGGACTGTCAAAGAGCTGATGATG
Organism: bacterium; assembly: GCA_043806735.1. Taxonomy (GTDB): domain Bacteria; phylum Bacteroidota; class Bacteroidia; order Bacteroidales; family FEN-979; genus QYOJ01. The sequence continues at coordinate 2,547 of JAZDGR010000023.1, forward strand.
CCCCAGCTAGCCCTCTACATCCTTGAAGGACTTACACCGGAAAGTCATGAAGTAAAAATTATTGAAGAAGAGGTCACTCCGATCAACCTTGAGGAGCCTTGTGACCTGGTAGGAATCAGTTGTATGACCGCGAATGCTCCCCGCGCATATGAAATTGCCGGTGAATTCCGCCGACGTGGTAAAACCGTGATTCTAGGCGGTGTGCATCCGACCATTTTACCCGATGAGGCACTCATGCATGCTGATTCGGTGGTGGTGGGTGAAGCAGAAGGAGTATGGGAGGATCTCCTTCTGGATTTCTCCGCAGGCCAGCTCCGGCAACGATATCATGACCCGGCGCCGGACCTGAGCAAGTATGTAAAGAAAGATTTCAAAAAGATCATCAAGAAACGGTTATTCAGTATTGTCCCTGTCATGACCACCCGTGGATGTCCATACAACTGCGATTTCTGTTGCGTTACTGATCTTTTCGGAAAAACGATCCGTCATATTCCGGTAGAGAATGTCGTAAAGGATATCGTGAATTCCGGTTCAAAGAACTTCATGTTCCTGGATGACAACATTATTGGCCATCCGAAATATGCCAAAGAGCTTTTCAGAGCGCTGATACCATTAAAGATCAAGTGGGTGGGACAGGCCTCTATCTCGTTTTTAAAGGAGACCGAACTGCTTCAGCTAGCTGCCGACAGTGGTTGTAAGATCTTGTTCTTAGGATTGGAGAGTGTGAATGAAACCCATTTGAAGACCCTGAAAAAGTCGATGAAGGATAATATAGAGTTGAAGCAGACGATAAAAAAAATCAAAAAGATGGGCATCCTGATACATGCCTCCATGATCTTCGGTTTTGATTCTGATACTAAACTGGTTTTCCGGGAGACGGTTAAGTTTTTAATCCGGGCAAAAATCAGCACTGTTTCCTTTAATATTCTCACGCCATACCCTGGTACGAAAACCTATGATGAGTTGAAACGTGAAGGGCGCCTCCTGACGGATAACTGGAAATACTACGATCACAACACCGTGGTATTCAACCCTAAGAACATGACCCCACTGGAACTGCAGATCGGAAAAATCATGGCCCGGACCCGATTCTACCGGAAATTTTCTTTCCTGTTAAGACTGATGGGGAACATGACCAGTCCCGTTCTCTTCACGGCTACCAATTACGGTCATATGAAGCAGGCAAGGATTGAGCGCCGGCGCTTTGCAGGCTTGAAATCAGAGTTGTTTGATCATTACCGGTTTCAATAACCAATTCACCTCACCCCCAACCCCTCTCCTCAAGGAGAGGGGAGAATCCGGTATCCGGCATCTGGTATCAGCGCATGATGTGAATCATTCCTTCCAGATAGGTGACGGCTTTTCCGGAGATCTCTACCCGGTCGCCTACCAGCTTACATGTCAGGTATCCTTTGCGTTGCGAGATCTGGATAGCCGTCAGCTCTGTTTTTTTCAACCTCTGACACCAGTATGGGGTGAGGGTAGTGTGTGCCGAGCCGGTCACAGGATCTTCGTGGACGCCGACCTGAGGCGCAAAGAACCTTGAGACGAAATCAACTTTCTTGCCTGGAGCGGTCACGATAATGCCTCTGGCAGCAACCTTACCGAGGAGGCTAAAGTCGGGGTTCATCCGTTTGATATCTCCATGGTCCTCATAAACAAGCATGTAGTCAGTTTTTCCTTTGAAAGATTCCACCGGCCTTTTCCCTAAAGCCATGATCAGAATCTCCGGCAACTCAGTTGGAAAGAATTCGTCCCTGGGAAAATCAAGGATCAGAAGGCCGGCCTCCCGCTTTACATGCAATAAGCCGCTGCGGGATTGAAATTCTATCCGATCTCCCTGATATCCCAGGTGTTCGTACATGACATGGGCGGTCGCCAGCGTGGCATGGCCGCAAAGATCGACCTCAGCTAACGGTGTAAACCATCGGATCCTGTATCCGGCAGGTTCTTTCACGAAGAAAGCGGTTTCGGCCAGGTTATTCTCGGCAGCGATGTACTGCATGGTAATTTCCGGAAGCTAGGCATCCAGGGGGACAACGGCAGCGGGGTTCCCGCCAAAGAGGTGGTCGGTAAAGGCATCGACCTGGTAGAGTGGGAGTTTCATAGCAAATAATGTTTTGAGAGTTGACACAATGGAACGCGGATGACACGGATTTAAACGGATTTAAACGGATTTACACGGATTTGTTTTCCTGGCTTTTTTCGGCGGGTAAATTCCACTATTTAACTCCACAATTTTAGGCCAATTTATACTTCCATCTTCCAGGCAATATTCCCGAATAAACTCCAGAATAAACTTGTGCAGTACTTTCGGATAAACTTCAAGAAAAGCTTCATTCCTCTCTTTTGCCTTATGACCTAGGGGTTCGATTAATGTTTTATATAATTCCGGATCGCCAGAAATAAATTCCCAAAATCGTTGACCGCAGTATTTGAAATAGATGCCCTTTTTATCAGGCTTTGAATCTCTGCCATAACAGCATCCATTAACTGCAATAACGTTCAGTTTCGAATTATTTGTGCGCAATGTTTTTCGAGCAAAATTAAAATCGGAAATCATTTTTGAGATTTGTGTGGCATTGCCCCAGTTAGGGTTTGATTTTATTACCACGATGTATTTGACTCCATTCTTATCAAATTCCAAATCTATTCCTGGAAATTGTGATTTTTTTCCTCCATAAACCTTTTTATTCTGGGTAATTGCCAGTTCAATGAGCCAATCTCTTAAAACTATCGCGTCTTTGGAGTAAAAATGAGTCATAATTAGTTTACGAACGATATTTTGAGCTATTTGAGTGTTGTGAGATTTAAGAATGTAGGGATTTCTATTCTTTAGAATTTTTTCAAGGTTAAAATCCTTTAAATCCGATAGTTGCTTCCAATGACTTGGTTCATAATCCCTTTCATCAAACGTATATCCAATATTCTCAAGAATTGAACTTTCAATAATCTCATACCAATGAATTTTATCCTCAACAGCATGAAGAATGACAATTATTTCTTCATCTGTTAGAATCCTGTTTATTGTCTCTTTTGCAACTCCTTGTATGTCTCTAACCTTCAGTATATAAATATTTTGTTCACTCATCTTTCATTATTTTAGTAAAAGAATACATTTTCCCGATGCCATTGGATTGAACATTTATGAGGAAAAATATTACTCCATTTTGGTAAAAATATTGATGACATATCTCTCGGGAGTGCTCTAATTATATCAAAGTTTCCAATTCCCCCAAAATCGAATGGTACTGAACCTATCTTCGATGAAACTTGGATTTTATAATCTTCAAAGAGTGTAAACCAGCCTACGTCAAATGCCCAATGATGAAAACGGCATAAGGCAAGACCATTCCAAATATCATCTTTGCCAAAAGAACTACGGGGGACGATATGTGCGGCTTCGACTTCCCAAGAGGATGAATCAGGTGAATTAATCTTCATCCCGCACACGGAACACCTGTAATCATATGCTTCGACAATTGCTTGACGAAAACCACGAGATCGAATAACTGTTTCTTTCGTGACTTTTTTAGTCCTTTTCTCGACATCGATTGGATCATAGTTTATCGGTCTACGGGCTGAAATGATTTTTTTCTTAACTTTTTCAACTTCAAAAGACTTTACCAGCAATATTGTCTTCAAATTCTTTGAAATATTTAAAAGAGTAAGTGCTTTATCGACCCCTTTCTCCGTGAGCATCCATTCCTTTTTCTTTGTCAGCGTGTATGTATCAGTTGGTCTCGATACCAAGTTTCTTTTTGCTAAAGTATCAGCAGCGCGAAATAAAAGCCGATGCCAAAGTAAAGACTTCTTTGTCCTATTTTCTTTATGATATATTGTTTCTAAGAAAGCCTTACGTTGAGTTTCATCTAATCTAAAAATATCAGCTATCTCGTTGACAATTTCTTGTCCCTGTCCAAATTCTTTAATAACCCCATTATGTTTAAAAAGCGATAATAGTAAAGATCGCTCGACATCTTCTCTCCTTGGCATCTTTAAGTCTTGAAGCATTTTACCTTCATAACTCATGTCTCGAGGATATTTCAAATATGAAACAACTATTTTATAGACAAAATTACAAAATCATAGACTCGCCAGCTTTTTAAAAAATTTGCGTTTTATGGACATCAATAAAACCTTCCCAACCATTATCAGTTATCCGGCATCCTGTATCATATATCAGATTCTCGGATCCGCCTTCACCGGCATCTTCGCCATTTTTTCCACTTCGAGGCTGGGGAAACCAAACTCCTCCACGATCTTGCCCAGCACCAGGTAGATGCCATCACCCCTGAACGGATACTTGTTGACCACCTGGGGAAAATGCACCGTATCAAAGAACTGTCCGTGCACATCGATAAACGTTCCGAAGTGCATCCACTCCTTTTTCACCGTGCGCACATATTTGATGGTGACCAGCAGCCCCAGCATGCGCACCTTTTTTCCGATGAACTGGTTCATCTCCGTCGCCATGATCTCTCCCCTGAACGAAGTTTCGAGCAGGTCGAACCAGGTATGGGTGACGGGCCAGCCGAGCAGCTCGATTTCGTCGTAAACCTCTTCAAGCTGGGATTGCCAGAGCGCCGGAAGCTCGAAGCGTTTGGTGGGGACAGAATTGACAATTGACAATTGACAATTGACAATTGGATTTGCGGACCTGTGATCGGTGACTGGTGACTGGTGACTGGCGACTGGTGACTGTGGACTGTGGACTGTGGACTGGCAACTGCCAACTGCCAACTGACTCTTCCCCAGCAGCATATGCGCCTCCCACAGCAGCGTAGCCTTGGGTTTGCCGGTGAAACGGAAGGCGCCGACGCGGATGAGGATGACGAGCTGTTCGATGGTGATGGGAACACGGGCAACAAAATCCTCTAAATCCTGGAAATCGCCATTCGCAGCTCGCTCCTCGCTAATCGCTTTTCCGAGGTGATACTCCAGGTTCGCGATGTGGATAAAGCCCACATAGATGTCCTTTTCTCCGCGCAGGCAGGTCTTGTAGTCGCCGTTGTTCACACAGGGGAGGTGCATTTGTGCTCCCCAGTTTTTGGCTTCGTTCATGTAGACCCAGGATGGATAAAACCCACCGAAGTTGTTGATCACCCCTACCATAAACTCCAGCGGGAAGTGGGCTTTCAGGTAGAGGCTCTGGTAGCTCTCCACCGCGTATGAGGCCGAGTGGGCTTTGGAGAAGGAGTACCCGGCAAAGGATTCGATCTGCCGCCATACCTCTTTGGTGACCTCTTCGGGATAGCCGGATTCTTTACAGTTGCTGAAGAACTTGTCGATAATCCGCTGGAGTTCTTTCTTTGAACGGTATTTGCCGCTCATGGCCCGCCGGATCACATCCGACTCGCTCAGGTCGAGGCCGGCAAAGTGGTGGCAAATCTTCAGCACATCCTCCTGGTAAATCATCACACCATAGGTCTCTTTCAACTGCGCCTCCATAATGGGATGCAGGTATTTAAACTTCCCGGGGTTATGAAAGCGGTAAATATACTCCTTCATCATACCTGAACGGGCTACTCCGGGCCTTATGATCGAGCTGGCTGCCACCAGGGTGCGGTAGTCGTCGCACCGGAGCTTTTTCAGCAATCCGCGCATAGCCGGACTCTCCACATAGAAACAGCCGATGGTGCAGGCCGACTGGAGCAGCTTCTTCACCTCCGGATCCTGCTTGAACTGCTTCACGTTGTGCACATCCACGCTGATGTTGCGGCTTTTCTTAACGATCCCGACGGTCTCGAAAATATGTCCGATCCCGCGCTGACTGAGGATATCTAGTTTTTCAAATCCGATATCCTCGGCTACATACATGTCCCATTGAGTGGTGGGAAATCCTTTCGGAGGCAGGTCGAGTGCTGTGTAGCAGGTGATCGGCTTCTCCGAAATCAGTACCCCGCCGGCATGGATGCTCCGGATGTTAGGGAAGTCGACCATCATCTCCCCTATTTTACTGATTTTCTCAATGATACTGCTGCGGTTGATGGACTCTTCGGGGTGTTTCAGGAAGGCATCCATCTCTCCTTTCGGAAGTCCGTGTACTTTCCCGAGTTCCCGGTAAATCGAGTTTCCTCTGAAGGTCGACATGGCGCCGAGCAGGGCGGTATGTTCGTGTCCATACCGTTTAAATATGTAGTCCAGCACCTCGTCCCGCTCTTTCCACGAATAGTCAATGTCGAAGTCGGGGGGCGAAGTCCGCTTTGGGTTGATGAACCGTTCGAAGTAGAGGTCGAGTTCGATCGGATCGACGTTGGTGATCTTCAGGCAATAGGCTACGATGCTGTTGGCGCCGCTGCCCCGTCCCACGTGATAAAACCCACGCGCCATGGAGTACCGGATGATGTCCCAGGCGATAAGGAAATAGGCAGCAAATCCCATTTTGCAGATGATGTCGACCTCATGGCGGATCCGGTTCCGGGCTTCCACATGCTCCCTACCGTACCGGTATTCCAGTCCGTCGAGCGCCAGTTTTTCCAGCAGAATCTGGTCGTCGTAGATACTTCCGGTGAAAGTTCGTTTGTTCTTGCATTCCCGGAAGTCGAAGTCAATGCTGCATGCATCCATCAACTTTTCCGTATTCCGGATGATCTCCGGGTACTCCCGGAAAGGGTCCAACAGTTCATCCAGTGGTTTCATCACCTCTTCGGAAGAAGCCAGGTGATGCGGTTCAAGTCGCGTGAGCAGTATGTTATGATCAATGGCCCGCAGGTTCCGGTGCAGCTCCCAGGTAGGTTCATCAGCGAGTGTAACCGGCGCCATGATGACCATACGCGGGATCAGGTGGCGATGGCGGGAGAGGATGATGGGATTCATGTCAGAGGGGCGGATGCCGACTACCTCACCCCCCAACCCCCTCTCCTTGAGGAGAGGGGGAGAAGGGGGTGAGGTGAATGGACGTACTACCACCACATTCTCAAACTCCGGCGGGCGGTCCGGCAACGGGATATTGCGCAGCGTATGGTGGCTTAGAAATTCGTTCAGTTCGCGGAAACCTTCGTTGTTTTTTGCCAACCCTACATAGAGTAGCCGGTCTTTCCGGCGAAATTCGATCCCGGCGATGGGCTTGACCCCCTTCTCCTTACAGGCTGCCACGAAGTCCATGATTCCAGTAGAGTTGTTGATGTCGGTCAAGGCCATGGCAGAAACACCGTATGTTGCAGCCTGCTCCGCCAACTTTTCAAGGGAGAGGGTGCCGTAGCGGAGGGAGTAATAAGAGTGGCAGTTGAGGTACAAATGACGTATTTTTAATCATTTTTCCGACAGTAATATAATCATTATCTTTGTCTGCTGTTTAAAAGAAAAAAAAAATTAAAATTGCCGGGTTCATCCGTTGCTGGTGGTTTCTGGTTGCTGACGGCCATTCTTTTCCTGCTTGCTGCAGCGCTTTATCTCCTGAAACCCGGATTCTGGTGGATTCCCGGCGCCATGGCGGTGATGCTTTCCCAGATCCTGATCATTCTAAGCTGGAAGGATGCCCGGTTTGGAACAATCGCCAATGTGATTATCCTTCTACCGGAATTCCTGCGATACACTGGTGCCGAAGATTCTTTTACATCCGGGCGGCTCTTTTCGGTCTTCCTTTCGACGGACTGCATGTGTACATATGCCTATGCAAAGTTTAACCTGCAGGAGATTGAATATAACTGCACAGAGTTAAAGTAACTTTTAATTTCCAAAGTTACCCCAGATAGGTATAGATGTCTTTACTGATCTCCATTTTTAATAGCCACTCCCCTCCTCACAATCTTCTGCCCATACTTCCTGCGAATCCGGTCAAGCGCCTGGTAAAGATTGACCATCTCCACCTTGTCTTCGAATATGTTGAGCTGCGGACTTCCCGATATAAGCCCGCTGAAGCGCACGCCGATGAGGCGGATCAACATGCGGCGCTGGTAGAGGCGGTCGAAGAGTTCCTTCACCACCGGGATCAGCACATGGTCGAATGCGGTGTAGGGAATCTGTTTCTGCAACGTATGGGTATCGAAATTCGAGTAACGAATCTTTACGGTCACACAAGAGGTCAGTTTCTGCTTGTCGCGCAGCTCAAAGGAGATCTTCTCGACCATCTTCACCAGGATCTCTTTCATCCGCACGATGTCGATGCTGTCCTGATCAAAGGTAGTCTCGGTACTCACCGATTTGGCTTCATGGTAGGGATGGACAGCGGTACGGTCGATGCCGTTGGCTTTCTCCCAGATCACAATCCCGTTCTTTCCCAGTACCCGCTCCATCATCTCCACCGGCATCCGGCTCAGGGTATCGATGGTGACGATGCCCATCGAGCGCAGCAACCGGTATGTCTTCTCCCCGATCATCGGGATCTTGCGGATAGACAGGGGCGACAGAAACGGTTTCACCGTATCCTGCGGCACAAATAACTCCCCATTCGGTTTCGCCTCCCCCGTTGCAATCTTTGAAACGGTCTTATTGACCGACATGCCGAATGAAATAGGCAGTCCCGTGTTCTTCATGATCGCCTGCCTCAACTCCTGCGTCCATTTCAGCAACCCGAAGAAGCGGTCCATACCGGTTACATCGAGGTAGTGTTCGTCGATCGACGCTTTTTCATACAGCGGCGCCCGCTCGGCGATGATATCCGTCACCGTGTGAGAATAGTTGGAATAGAGCTCCATGTCGCCCCGGATAAAAACAGCATCGCGGCACAGCATCCGGGCCATCTTCATCGGCATCCCTGCATGTACGCCAAACTTCCTCGACTCATAACTGCAACTCGCCACCACCCCCCGGTCGGAAGTCCCTCCAATGATCACCGGCTTCCCCTCCAGTTCGGTATTCACCAGCCGCTCCACCGACACGAAGAAGGTGTCGAGATCGAGGTGGACGATATTGCGGTTCAACATCACCATTTCACCATATTCACCATATCACCATTTAATTTTTATTATATCTTTGCCGTGTTTTTAATCAAATTGTCGATTACAATATAATCATTATCTTTGCAACAACAAAATTTTCAACCATGTTTTTCAATTCAAACATTAAATTTTTACGGAAACGGAGGGGGTGCACTCAGGATGATGTAGCCCTGGCACTCGAAATAAAGCGTTCCACCCTCAGCGGATACGAAAATAACATCGCGCAACCCGGCATGGAGACCCTGATCTCCTTCTCCAACTACTATAAGATTGCTATCGACACGCTCATCCGTGTGGACCTTCAGGGTCTTCCCGAAAGCCAGATGCGCCAGATCGAGCGGGGGTATGATGTATTCCTGAAAGGGTCAAACCTTCGTATCCTGGCTTCGACCGTTGGAAACGACAACGAAGAGAACATCGAATTGGTCTCAGAAAAGGCCAAAGCAGGTTATGCCAGCGGGTTTGCCGATCCCGAATACATCCGGATTTTACCTACGTTCCGGCTTCCGTTTCTTTCAAAACAGAAGAAATACCGGACGTTCCAGGTTAGCGGGGACTCCATGCTGCCCATTCCGCACGGGGCTTATGTGACCGGAGTGTTTGTCCAGGACTGGACCACTATCCGCGATAAGGACGCTTATATACTTCTTACCAGTGAAGAAGGAATTGTATTTAAGGTGGTGGAAAACCGTATCAAGCATGACGGGAAACTTGTGTTGCATTCCCTGAATCGTCTATACGATCCGTTTGACCTGGCGGTAGCGGATATCCGCGAAGTATGGCAATTCGTCCATTACATTAGTCAGGAGGTGCCGGCGAATGTGACATCGGAAAATTATCATCTTGCTGAAACTGTAAAAAAACTCAGGCAGGATGTTCAGGCGATTCAGACAAAGCTAAATCTCTGAACGGGAAATAAGTAATTGACACATTCCTGCTTATAAATATTTAAGGTCCCCGGAGTTTTTTTTACTTCATATTGGTATCTTTGCCTGCTTAAACCATAAATTCATTCTAACCGCTAAATAAAACCGCTATGAAAATTGCCATTGTCGAATCCGGATATGTAGGATTGGTAACCGGAACTTGCTTTGCCGAAGTTGGGATCGATGTCATCTGCGTAGATATCGACAAGAAAAAAATTGACAACCTGAAACAAGGGATTATTCCGATTTATGAACCCGGACTTGAAGAGATGGTGCACCGGAACATGAAGAAGGATAGGCTTAACTTCACTACGAGTATCAAGGAAGCCCTGGTTGATTGTGAAGTGATCTTCAGTGCAGTGGGCACGCCCCCCGACGAAGATGGAAGCGCAGACCTGCAATATGTCCTGGGGGTTGCCAGTGATGTAGGCAAACACATGGAGGATTATATTCTGATAGTCACCAAAAGCACGGTTCCCGTGGGTACTGCCGAAAAAGTCAGGAAAGCCATTCAGGATCAGCTGGATAAAAGAAAGGTAAAACTGGAATTTGACGTTGCATCAAATCCCGAGTTCCTGAAGGAGGGTGCTGCCATCGACGATTTTTTAAAACCTGACCGGATTGTGGTCGGATGCGATTCCCCACGCGCCGAAAAACTCATGTCGGCAATTTACAAACCCTTTACCCTGAATGGACATCCGGTTATTTTCATGGATATCGTCTCTGCTGAAATGACCAAGTATGCAGCGAACTCCATGCTGGCAACCAAGATCAGTTTCATGAATGACATGGCAAACCTTTGTGAAATCGTGGGGGCCAATATCAACCTGGTTCGTCAGGGAATCGGGTCTGATTCACGAATCGGACGAAAATTTATCTACCCTGGGGTGGGTTACGGAGGAAGCTGTTTTCCGAAAGATGTTAAAGCGCTTGTCAAAACCGCAAAAGAGTATGGCTATCCACTCCGTGTCCTGCAAGCTGTTGAAGCCGTCAACGATGACCAGAAATTGGTGATGTTCAACAAGATCAAGAAGCATTTCAAAGGAAACCTGAAAGGCAAAACCATCGCACTTTGGGGGTTGTCCTTCAAACCCCAGACCGATGACATGCGGGAAGCTCCTTCCCTGGTGATGATCAAGCACTTTAAAGAGGCCGGGGCCAAGGTGAAAGCATACGACCCGGTTGCTATGGAGGAGGCGAAACGGATCCTAGGGAATGGCATCGAATTCTCTCAGGATCAATACGATGCCCTGATTGATGCCGATTGCCTGCTGATGGTCACCGAATGGCCCGAGTTTAAATTCCCCAACTGGAACGTGGCGAAAAAACTTCTGAAGAAGCCCGTCGTATTTGACGGACGCAACATCTATGATGCGAACGAGATGAAACAAAAGGGGTTCGCGTACTATTGCATAGGGGTCGACACTTTGAAATAATCTTTCTTTTATGATCAAGAAAAAAATCCTGGTCACCGGGGGAGCCGGCTTCCTCGGGTCCCATCTTTGTGAACGGTTGTTGAATGAAGGGAACGAGGTTGTTTGTCTGGACAACTATTTCACAGGGCAGAAACAAAACGTGGTTCACCTCCTCGACAACCCATTTTTCGAGTTGATACGCCACGATGTGACGATGCCATTTTTTATTGAGGTAGACGAGATTTACAACCTGGCCTGTCCGGCCTCTCCTATTCACTACCAGTATAATCCCATCAAAACCGTAAAAACATCGGTCATGGGAGCCATCAATATGCTCGGACTGGCCAAACGGATCAAAGCAAAGGTGTTGCAGGCTTCCACCAGCGAAGTCTATGGAGATCCAGAGATCCACCCGCAAACCGAAAATTACTGGGGCCATGTCAACCCGATCGGTCCGAGGTCTTGCTATGATGAAGGAAAGCGAGTTGCCGAGACCCTCTTCATCAATTACCACCAGCAGAATAAAGTCGGGATCAAAATAATCCGCATATTCAATACCTACGGCCCCAGAATGCATCCGAATGACGGACGCGTGGTTTCCAATTTTATCGTTCAGGCGCTCAATGGGGAACCAATCACCATCTATGGCGACGGCTCTCAAACCCGGAGTTTTTGTTACGTGGATGACTTGCTGGATGGGATGATCCGCCTGATGAACTCCCGGGAAGATTTTATCGGTCCGGTCAACGTTGGGAATCCGGGTGAATTTACCATACTTGAACTGGCGGAACTTGTACTGAAGTTGACCGGTTCCCGTTCAAAAGTGATCCATCTTCCATTACCCGCAGATGATCCGACACAACGTCAGCCCAATATTGATCTGGCCAGAAAAGAACTTGGATGGCAACCGAGTATTCCTCTCGAAGAGGGATTGAAACGAACAATCGGATATTTCAAATCCATTGTTTCATAACCTGATCCCTATGAAGATCCTGATTACAGGGGCCAAAGGCCAGATGGGAAACGAATTCCAGGTTCTGAGCAAACAGGACAACTCGAATCAATTACTTTTTACTGACATTGACGAGCTTGATATTACCAATGCCAAGGCCGTTTCGGCTTTCCTTACCGTTGAAAAGCCAGATGTCCTGATCAATTGTGCGGGATACACCGCTGTGGACAAAGCGGAGCAGGAGCCGGAGAAAGCGTTTCTGATCAACGGCACTGCCGTGGAGATCCTCGCCAAAGCCGTTTCCCTCTCCAATACACTGCTCATTCATATCTCCACCGACTATGTATTCAATGGCAATTCAAATATACCCTATAGGGAGGAGGATTCCCCGGGTCCAATTTCAGTTTACGCCAGAAGTAAATATGAAGGAGAACGGGCGGTTGAGAAATATGCCAAACGGGGAATCATTATCCGAACTTCCTGGCTTTATTCCGCTTTTGGCCAGAACTTTGTCAAGACGATCCTGAAATACGGAATTGAACGAGGAACCCTGAGGGTTGTTGTTGACCAGATCGGGAGTCCAACCTATGCAAGGGATCTGTGTAAAGCCATCCTGGATATCCTCCCGGTCTTGGGAAAGCATCAGGGTGTTCAGGTATTCCACTTTGCAAATGAAGGGCTTGCCTCCTGGTTTGATTTTGCTAAAGCAATCGTTGGTTTTGCGGGCATCCCGTGTGAAGTCTACCCGATAGAGACCAGGGATTATCCCCTGCCGGCTACACGTCCCTTCTATAGTGTGCTGAACAAAGAGAAAATCAAAGCAACCTTCGGGCTAACCATCCCATACTGGCGGGACAGCTTGCAGGATTGTATTCATATGTTCGAGAAAGTGGATCCTAAAGTAATCAGTAGGGCCCAAGCCTGGTTAGAGGGAACATTTGATGAAGAGACAAAGGCACGGGTCAACGATTTGCTGGAGGACGATCCTGCGGAACTGACCGATGCCTTTTACCGCGATCTGGAGTTTGGCACCGGGGGATTACGCGGCATCATGGGAGTCGGGACTAACCGCATGAATAAATACACGGTAGGGATGGCAACCCAGGGGTTGGCGAATTACCTTAAAAAAATGTTCCGGGAAGTTCCTCAGATCCGCATGGCCATTTCCTATGATAGCCGGAACAACAGCCAGTTTTTTGCGCAAATCACTGCAGAAGTTCTTGCCGGGAACGGATTTCTGGTTTACCTTTTCAGGGAACTTCGGCCCACTCCGGAACTTTCTTTTGCCATCCGTCACCTGGGATGCCAAAGTGGTGTGATGATCACTGCGTCACACAATCCCAAAGAATACAATGGCTATAAGGCTTACTGGGATGACGGAGCCCAGATGATCGCTCCCCACGACATCAATGTCATCCAGGAGGTTCAGAAGATTACCTCCATCGATCAAGTGATCTGGCAGGGGAACAGCGGAAATATCCTGACTATCGGCGACGAAATGGATGAGGTATACTTGAATAAAATTCTTGAATTGCGGCTTTCTCCTGAAATCATGGAACGGCAAAAAAAGCTTAAAATCGTCTATACTCCCCTTCACGGAACCGGGCAGACGTTAGTTCCCGTAATTCTCAGCCGGTTTGGATTTACAAATGTAACCGTTGTGCAAGAGCAAGCAGTTCCCGACGGAAATTTCCCGACCGTCCACTCCCCGAATCCCGAAGAACCTGATGCATTGGATCTTGCTATCAAACTGGCCACTCAAACCGATGCTGAACTGGTGATGGCCACCGATCCGGATGCTGACAGGGTTGGGATTGCCGTAAAAAACGACCAGGGTGAATTTATCCTCCTCAACGGGAATCAGACAGCCTCGCTTCTGTTTTACTATATCCTTACCCGGTGGAAGGAACTCGGGAAGTTAACCGGGCGGGAATATATCGTTAAAACAATCGTCACGACCGAGCTTCTGCGAGACATTGCAAGGTCGTTTAACGTGGAGTACTATGATGTTCTCACCGGTTTTAAATTCATTGCGGATATCATCAAAAAGAATGAACAGGAAAAAACCTTTATCGTGGGCGGGGAGGAGAGTTACGGATACCTTGTGGGGGATTTCGTCCGGGACAAAGATGCAGTCAGTGCATGTGCCATGATCGCTGAAACTGCTGCCTGGGTCGCAGATCAGGGGAAATCACTCTTCGATTTATTGATGGAAATCTATACAGGTTTTGCTTACTACAAAGAAAGTCTGCTTTCGGTTACCAAAAAAGGAAAATCGGGAGCCGAGGAGATCCAGGAGCTGATGATCGGGTACCGCGAGCGACCTATGACTTCGATCAACGGCATCCGGGTCACCGGGCTGAAAGATTACCTGACCCTGGAAGATAAAGACCTTATTCTTGGAACCTCAAAACCTATCCACCTCCCAAAGTCCAATGTTCTTCAGTTTATTCTGGAGGACGGTAGTGTGATCAGTGTCCGTCCTTCCGGCACGGAACCCAAGATCAAATACTATTTCGGAGTCAGGGAAAGCTTACAGGATCGGTCTTATTACAACCAGGTAGACGAAATTCTCCAGGAAAAAATCAACGGTATCATCCGATCTTTGAATTTGCAATAAATGCAACAGAGATATCCGGCGGTCTTATCCTTTCTTTTTATTTTGCTTTTCATCTCACTGGTGCACCAGCTTCATGCACAGAGAAGTGGAAAACATCAAGGAATTCCGAAAACGTTTCTAAAGTATGATACCCTGGTATTGGCTCCCGGGGTCTACTTCATCAATCCATACGAATATTGTATTATCGCGAAAGATACTACCATAATTCTGGCATGTTTCCGGAAATTATCAGTCGAAGAGGCAAACAAGCTTAGGAGTGAATCATTCTATGATTCCATTTATGCTAAACTTGGTGCGAACCAGTTTACCAGCTTGCTTTATGACATTGCCTTTGTTTCACCTAAGGTCAGTACCCTTCCTGACACAGTGCAGACACAAAAAATTGAAATTCCATTTCTGCCATACGCCGGGAAAGTTATCCGTGAAGTCAGGATCAAGACGTTGGATCCGTTCGGTCCTACCATTTTTGATACGACCGGCCAGGCTGATACGAAGCTTGGCGCCTTCGGTAACAAGCTACACATCACGACCCGAAAGATGGTCATCAGGAAGAACCTGATGTTCAAACCGGGTCAACTCGTGGATCCCGCTAAGATTGCCGACAATCAACGCATTTTGAAAGATCTGCCCTACATTGATGATGCCCGGATCGTGCTAACGGAGACATCCCCAGGAAGTGATACAGTAGATGTAACTGTCATTGCAAAAGATGTCTTCCCTGTTGGAGTAACACTTACCATCCTGGACCCGATCAATTATCGCGGAACGATTTACGATCGGAACCTGTTAGGGACAGGTGATCAGTTTGGGATACATCTTTCCGTAAAAGAGGCCCGGGCTCCATTTTTTAAATTCGACGGATTTTCCTTTAATCTAACGAATATCGGTGGTTCCTTTTTGAACGGACAGATCTATTTTACACGGGATGACGGAGGAAACCAGCAATGGTTCCTGGGAATAACCAGACCCTTTTACAGTTATTCGGTAAAAGTGGCAGGCGGACTGAACTTTAGCCTGCAGACGACTGTGAATCCCGTCAATGACACAGTCACCAATGTCGGGAAGTTCCATCAGGAGTACGGCTGGATTGGGTATTCATCCCGGTTATCGGATGCGGATTCAATCACACGAATTGTATTTACGGAGGGAGTTTATAACCGTTATTATACGACACGTCCCATCGTAACCATTGATTCCAACAGCGGCTACTACAATACAACCTATTTTCTTACGGGGATAGCTCTGTCTAAAAACAGATACTACAACGCTGATTATATCAACCAATTCGGGAAGACCGAATTGTTACCTTATGGTCATCTCTATCAGCTTATTCTTGGGCCCGTTATCACCGAATATTATACCCGGTTCTACATGGACATGGATCTTTCGGCAGGGAATTTTATTAAAAAATTCGGGGGGCTATACGGGCACATTAATTTGGGTGGGTATCTCAACAAGGATCACTTAGAGGATTGTCTGCTAAAAATAAAACTAGGATATATGACCCGGTTATACTTATCGAAATCCAAGAGTTATAAATTCAGATCTTTTCTTAACCTGCAATATATATATGGATTCAATGAGCGGTCAAACAACGAAGACTATGCCGACCTGTCGACAGAAATGGGGATCCCCCATATAAATATCGATTCTCTCTTCAGGGGCATTAACCAGCTTGGCTTCAACCTGTCGTCAATTGCTTACACTCCTTGGTATTTTTATGGATTCAGATTTGCATTGCAGGCATCTGTCCAGGGCGGACTTGTTGCAGGACAAGGTCAGCCACTCTACCGCAGGCCATTTTACTGTGGCATCGGCGTGGGGATCCTGATCAAAAACGACAACCTGGTATTTCCGACGTTTTTCTTCTCGTGTTTTGTTTATCCCACCGTACCGGGTGTTTCCTGGATCCAGTTCAACGGTTACGAAACGGGTTCACTTGGTGTACCTGATTTTAATGTAAATCCTCCGGTTCTACAAACCATGCAGAATTAAGTTTGTTATGTAACTTTACTGAAAAAAGATCATGAGTATAACCACATCAGGGGAATCTCCCATCAAATCAAAACAGGTATTGGAGATGCTGACCGTTGCCAACGATTTTTGCCTGTTTATTGAGAAAGCAGGAGAGTATACCCCGGACCAGATTCTGACTTACCTGCAGCGCGTTTTTCCTGTACTCTATTTGAAAGCCTCTCTTCTGCCTGAACTAGAGATGGAAGATGAAGATGCCATTGAGCATTATGTAACCGAAGAACAATGGGAAACGGTTTTCAACGAGCTTCGTTCCAAGCTGGGAGAAGAAGATTTATACTATTATATTGATCTTCATGAAAAAACGCAGCAGGATGCTGTCAGGGCAAGTATAGCTGAAAATGTCGCCGATCTCTTTCAAGACCTGAGAGATTTTGTCCTCCTTTACCAGAAACCTTTACAGTCATTCCAGGAAAACGCTGTAAAAGAATGCCGGCGTCTTTTCGAAACCCGTTATGGTTACAAGCTGGTCAATTGTCATACAGCGATTCATTACCTCCTTTATCAGGAAGGAATTAACGAAGATTTTTCAACGTTTGAGAATCTATTCTGAAAATCTTATATTTGCTTCGTCAACCTAACACATGATTCCATGCTTGATCGTAACAGATTCAATGAAAACTTTGTGTACCTCGATAAAGAAGTTATTGTTGAGATCATCGATATTTTTCTTGGTGAATACCAGGACCGGTTCAATAAAATCCAGAAAAACCTCTCTGAAAACGACATTAACCAGCTGAGATTCAATGCGCATAGTCTGAAAGGAGTAATCGCCAATTTCATGGATCCAGTGACGATTGAATTATCACGCCTGCTGGATGAAAAAGCAAAGCAAAATGATACTACCGACATCCAGGAATTAGTCGACAATCTGAAGCAAGAGTCAGAATCTCTGGCGGAGGAATTGCGTGTGATACGGGGCGAACTTACTTCCTGAGTGCGGATTTGTCCAGTCGGTTTAAACCCTCAATTGCCCTTTCGTTATTCACATCCAGGCCCAGCGTTTTTTGGTAATCCTTGTATGCTTCTTTCAATTGGCCGTTCAATTCAAATGCATACCCCCGGTTGAACCAGGCGTCGACATACCCTGAGTCAATCCGGATTGCATTGGTAAATGCATCAATGGCCTTGGGAAAATCATTCAGGTAGACCAGATAGATATATCCTTTGTTGTATGGGGCATTCCGGAAATCCGGTGCGGCCTTTGACAGTCGGTCATAGGTTATAAAAGCCTTGTCGTACTGCCCGGTATTCTGATAATACATGCCCAGCATATAGAGCGCCTCTTTACTCGCAGGCTTAATTCGCAAGGCATTGGTCATGTAACCTTCGGCCAGAGGATCATTGCTCAACGAAAAAAGCTCTCCAAGCTGGAGATAGGCTTCGAAATATTGTTGATCCTGATCCGCCGCCTTCATCAGATCTCCAACTGCCCTGGTCGTATCCCCTTTTTCCAGTAACGCAATGGCCCGGAGAAAATAGGCTTTGGGATTGTATTCGTCCTGTTTGATCATCTCGTTTAACACCTGAAATGTTCGGGAGTGGTTTTTTAGAATCAGGTACAGTTTCGCAAGCTTCAGGCGTGCTTCATCGTCGGCCGGATCAAGAGAGAGAGCCTGGTTCAAGGCATCCATGCAACTCTGGGATTGTCCGAGAAACAATTGAATATCGGAAAGAGTAATGTAAAATGCAGGATTCTTTTCATTCAATGAAATGGCTGTATTGATATCTTTCAGCGCTTTGTCAAATTCCAGATCATTCAAGTAGAATTTTGATCTCTGGTTATATAAATCCGGATTTTTTCGATCTTTCTCAATGTCCTCGTTCAGCCTGACAAGCGTAATTGCGGCAGAATCCGATCCATTGTCTTGATCTGATTTTGGCTGGTCAAACCCACAACCTGAAAAAATGGCCATGCACATCAGGAGCAACCCGGGAAGAAATAACCTCATATTACTTTTGCTCCTTGAGCGTTTCCATGATTTTGCCTTCGAGTTCATCCGCAAGTTCAGGGTTATCCAGGAGGATTTTTTTCACGGCATCCCTCCCCTGCCCGAGCTTGGTATCCCCGTAGCTGAACCACGAACCGCTCTTCTTGATGATATTCAGATCCGTTGCCAGGTCAATGATCTCAAAGCCCCGTGAAATCCCTTCCCCAAAAATAATATCAAACTCGGCTTTCCTGAACGGAGGGGCGACCTTGTTCTTAACCACTTTCACTCTGACCCGGTTCCCGACAGCATTGTCGCCTTCTTTAATCTGATTCAGTCTTCGGATATCCAGGCGGACCGATGCATAGAATTTCAGGGCGTGTCCACCTGTCGTGGTTTCCGGGTTCCCGAACATGACCCCGATCTTTTCCCTGAGCTGGTTGATAAAAATACAGCAGGTGGCTGTCTTGGATATTGTGGAGGTGAGTTTTCGCAAGGCTTGTGACATCAGTCTTGCCTGCAACCCCATTTTGGAATCCCCCATCTCCCCTTCAATCTCGCTTTTCGGGGTCAATGCGGCAACCGAGTCAATCACAATGATGTCAATCGCCCCTGAACGGATCAGGTTCTCTGTAATTTCAAGGGCTTGTTCCCCGTTATCAGGCTGGGATACCAGCAGGTTTTCCACATCCAGTCCCAGTTTCTGCGCATAGAACCTGTCGAAGGCATGCTCCGCATCAATGAAAGCGGCAATACCTCCTGCTTTCTGCGCTTCCGATATCGCATGCAAAGCGAGTGTGGTTTTCCCCGAAGATTCAGGGCCATAAATCTCAATCACCCGGCCACGTGGCAATCCACCTATTCCGAGGGCTGCATCCAGACCAATGGAGCCTGTCTTGATCACCTCTACATGCTCAATGGCCGAATCCCCAAGCTTCATAACTGTTCCCTTGCCGTATGTCTTCTCGAGCTTGTCGAGCGTCAACTGCAGTGCTTTTAGCTTTTCCTTGTTAACTTCTGCATCTTTTGTCATAAGTCCTCCTTTTTGATTTTTTCCCATTAATCCGGGAAAGGGTCAAAAGGTTATATCGATTTGTGAATCAAAAGTAAAAAATATAATAGGGAGGAACTGTTTTTCATCCGCAGAGTTATTAACAAACCGATTGTTGTTCCCTCCTGAAGTATTTGCAAAAACCTGATATCCCGCATTCTCCGCATGCCGGTTTCCGCGCCTTACACACATACCTTCCGTGCAAGATCAGCCAATGGTGCGCACGCGGGATCAATTCGGGGGAGATATACCTGACCAGTTGCATTTCCGTCTGGTACGGATTTTTGGCGCCGGTAGTCAAGCCAATCCGTGCCGAGACTCTGTGTACATGCGTATCCACCGCCATGGCCGGTTTATTGAAAAGCACAGCTGCAAGAACGTTGGCAGTTTTCCGGCCAACTCCCGGAAGTTTCTGAAGAGTGTCTATATCGGATGGCATAATCCCGTTAAAGTCCTGGGTCAGAACCTGCGCCATACCTATCAGGTTTTTGGTTTTGTTGTTGGGATAGGAACAACTTTTTATCAACTCGAAAACCTCTTCAGGAGTTGCGCCAGCAAGCTTCTTTGCCGTGGGAAATTTCTTATAAAAAGTAGGCGTGGTCTGATTTACCCTCTTATCGGTGCATTGAGCTGAAAGAATTACTGCTACGGCAAGCTGGTAGGGATCGTGGTAATGAAGTTCCGTACCGGCATCGGGATTGTGCTCCTGGAAATAGCGGATAACCTGTTCAAATCGTTCCTTTCTTGTCATGGCGGTGGGATGAAAACGCAAGGCGCTATGATTCTATTTAAAATCCGCGGCCAAGAATGGTGATTGAGCCCCTGAAGATTTCTTCGTCATAGAGCCCCTGACATTTGAGGATATAGAAGTAGACACCGTCAGGACAATTCCCACCATCCCAATCGCCACTCTTGTAATTGATTGCGGAGAATACTTTTTTCCCCCACCGGTCAAAAATCACCATTTCGTTTCCGAGGTAAGCATCGCGGAAATCAACCTCGGTATTGCCTTCGATCTGGATCTTGAACTGATCGTTTTTCCCATCACCGTTTGGTGTAATGGCATAAGGTATCTTCAATTGTGCAATTTTTACCCGGATATCATGTACCACCGTGGTATCACAGCCATTCAGATCGGTGATTGTCAAAAGAATTGGATACTCCCCCGTTTTGGCGTAGGTATGAGTGGTCGGATTGACGTTTGATACCGTGATTTCATCAGCGAAATCCCATTCCCAGTTGACGATTGAATCGAGATATTCGGGAGGAAATTCAACTGTAACCAGTGGATTTGTAAGGTAGAACGTATCCTGCGGGTGGGCGTAATCGTGGAGATAGGAAATAAACGAGATTCCAGGCGATCTAAGGACATCTACATAGTAGGCGCTATCGAGTATGCATCCGGCCGAATCATATACTTTCAGCCGGTAGTTACCCATACAGAGACCGAATACGATCGTATCCTGGGAATATCCGCCTCCCCAGACAAAGTCGTATGGAGGAGTGCCTCCGGAGACCAGCGCTTTAAACTGGCCTTTGCAATCGGCCCGGCATCCCAACGCGTTATACCTGTAAAGTGTATCAAACTTCATGGCAGGGTGCATGCGAAGATGCGCGTCGTTGCTGGTATCGATGGTTATTCCGTTGGAAACGATACACCGGTAAAATCCGGTATCCGATTCCAGGGCGTGTGAAAAGGAAAGGGTATCGTTGTTTCCCGGAATATCTATCCCGTTTTTTTGCCAACGGAAGGTAATTGCCCCTGTGTCGGTAACCGAAGCGATAAAGGCCATGCTATCGCGGTAACAAATTAGGGTATCTGACGGGGTCACCACGCAAATTAACTGGGCCTGTGAGAAGAAAGGAAAATAAGTGATAAGCAACGGGAGGAATCGTCTCATCAGTAGGATCGTGGTTTGCATTGCAAAAGTAAGAATTATTTCTAAACCGGTCAAAAATGCCTTTTTTGAGCGAGAAGGCTGTCAAATTATCCGTGATGTGCCTGAATTTGTTCAACGGCAAGGTTTTTGCCAACCGGCACCAGGGTATCAGGTTACCAGGGTACCAGGTTACCAGGTTAACAGGTCATAAGTAATTTTAATTTTTAATTTTGAACTTTTAATTAAATAAAATGAATTTCAACAACTTCACAATCAAGTCACAGGAAGCGGTTCAGAAAGCCAAGGAGATAGCCCAGGCTTTTCAGAATCAAGCTATTGAGACATCTCATTTGCTGAAAGGAATCCTGACAACGGATGAGCATGTCACTCCTTACCTGTTGAAAAAACTACATGTCAATATTCCCATTTTTACCAAAGCGCTCGACAAACTGATCGAATCTTACCCGAAAGTCTCTGGTGGAGAGGCTTACCTGAGCAGGGAGGCCAATCAGGCCTTGCAGAAAGCGTTGGCTTATTGTCAGGAGATGAAGGATGATTTCGTTTCGATTGAGCACCTCCTTCTGGGAATCCTGTCGGTAAACGATGCTACCTCCCGGATGTTAAAAGATAGCGGTATTACGGAAAAAGACCTGATGGCTGCCATCAAGCAACTCCGTCAGGGCAGTAATGTAAAAAACCAGTCGGCCGAAGAGAATTACAACGCCCTGACGCGATATGCCAGGAATCTAAATGAAATGGCGCGGGATGGGAAACTCGATCCGGTGATCGGGAGAGATGAAGAGATCCGTCGTGTTTTACAGATCCTGAACCGGAGGACCAAGAATAATCCGATTCTTATAGGGGAGCCGGGTGTGGGGAAGACGGCTATTGCCGAAGGGTTGGCTCACCGGATCATCGACGGAGATGTTCCGGAGAACCTGAAAAGCAAGCAAATCTATTCCCTGGATATGGGAGCTCTGATGGCGGGAGCCAAATACAGGGGGGAGTTTGAAGAACGTCTGAAAAGCGTTGTGAAGGAGGTGATCAGCGCCAACGGGGAGATCATCCTCTTCATTGATGAGATTCATACCCTGGTTGGAGCCGGGGCGACCGAAGGAGCGATGGATGCAGCCAATATCCTGAAGCCGGCCCTTGCGCGGGGCGAGCTGCGGGCCGCTGGCGCAACCACCCTCAAGGAATATCAGAAGTATTTTGAAAAAGACAAGGCGCTTGAACGCCGTTTTCAGCCTGTCCTGGTCAACGAACCCGATACCCTGGATGCGATCAGCATCCTCCGGGGGCTCAAGGAACGGTATGAAACGCACCATCATGTCAGGATCAAGGATGAAGCGATCATTGCTGCCGTAGAACTTTCCCAGCGGTATATTTCAGACAGGTTTCTCCCCGACAAGGCCATTGACCTGATCGATGAAGCTGCTTCGAAACTCCGGCTGGAAATCAATTCCCTGCCTGAAGATCTGGAGAAGATAGAGCGAAAGATCCGTCAGCTTGAGATTGAACGCGAAGCGATCAAGCGTGAAAATGACAAAGACAAACTGAAGGAGCTTAATGAAGAGATCGCCAACCTGAGCGACGAGCGGAATGAGATGAAGGCAAAGTGGCAGTCAGAGAAGGAACTGGTGGAGCAGATCCAGAACCAGAAAAAAGAAATTGAGTTTTTGAAACTGGAAGCTGAGCAAGCCGACCGGAACAGCGACCTGGGAAAGGTGGCAGAGATCCGTTACGGAAAGATTCCTGCCGCAGAGAAAGCGATCGAATCGACCAAACAGAAATTATCGGAGATCCAGAAGGACTCTCCGATGGTGAACGAGGAGGTAGGCGCTGAAGAGATTGCCGAGATCGTATCACGATGGACCGGCATTCCGGTTACCCGGATGCTTCAGAGTGAACGGGAGAAGCTTATGGATCTTGAAACCGAACTCCACATGAGGGTTGTCGGACAGGATGAGGCCATCAGCGCCATTTCAGACGCCATCCGAAGAAGCCGGGCCGGTTTACAGGATGCCCGCCGCCCGATTGGGTCGTTTATTTTCCTGGGGACCACCGGGGTTGGCAAAACGGAGCTGGCCAAAGCGCTCGCTGAGTTTTTGTTTAACAACGAGAACAACATGGTGCGGATCGATATGTCGGAATATCAGGAACGTCACACGGTCAGCCGGTTGATTGGCGCCCCTCCGGGATATGTAGGGTACGACGAAAGCGGTCAGCTGACCGAAGCCGTCAGAAGGAAACCCTACTCGGTGGTACTTCTGGATGAGATCGAAAAAGCCCATCCCGATGTCTTCAACATTCTGCTCCAGGTCCTTGACGACGGCCGTTTGACGGATAATAAAGGGAGGACGGTCGATTTCAAGAACACGATCATCATCATGACCTCCAACATCGGATCGCACATCATCCAGGAGAACCTCGAGAAAGTAAATAACACCAACCGGGAAGAGATCCTGAACAATACGCGCCGCCAGGTGTTTGACCTGCTGAAGAAAACCATCCGGCCGGAATTCCTGAACCGTATTGATGAGATCATCATGTTCCAGCCCCTGACCCGGGAGGAGATCCAACAGGTTGTCAGACTGCAACTGAGCCTGGTGGCCAAAATGCTGGAAAAGAACGATATCAGGCTGACCGCAAAAGAAAAAGCGATCGATTTCATCGCCAACATCGGGTTTGATCCCCAGTACGGTGCACGGCCAATCAAACGGGTATTGCAGAAACAGGTTCTCAACGAACTCTCCAGGATGCTTTTGCAGGGGAAGGTCGATCGCGACTCGGAGATCATGGTAGACGTCAAAGATGGCAACCTCATCTTTAAAAACAAATAAAGGACTGCCAACTGCCAACTGCCAATTGTGGACTACGGATTGTTATTTCAATGGAAATTCTTCTGATTTCAAAAGTATCCCCATATCGTAGTGCTCTTTGAGTTTTAAGTTCCCGTTTTCGTCATAAAACGACCAGGTCCCGTCCTGGTGCCCGTTTTTGTACTGGCCCGTACCAAGCAGGTTGCCCGAAACGAAAAAGGTTTGGATTAACCCTTCCTTTTCATCATTCAGATAGGTGCCCTTGATTTTCAGAGCGCCATCGTCATAGAATTGTTCCCAGGGGCCTTCTTTCTTCCCATCCTTCCAGGTAATCGTTTCAGCCAGCCCTTTTCCCGGATAATAGACCTTTTCGATACCCACTTTCATCCCATCTTCGTAAAATTCTTCCGACACCAGTGTCTCGTCAAATTCGCTGAAAAACTGCCATAAGCTGTCACGTTTTTCATTGACGTATTTCCCTTTTGCCATCATTTTGCCGTTCGGGAACCAGGATGTTGTTCGGGCAACCCGGCCCTCTTCTGAAATCAATGAGACAGCTCTGACTTTTCCGCTCCGGTATAAATAGGTGAACTTCCCGTACGGAATATTATCCTTGAATTGCCCTTCGTAAATCCGATAACCACCTTTATCGTATTTGCGCCAGAAGCCTTGTTTCCGGCCCGCCAGATCGGTTTGATTGACCGTGTCCTGTGAGAACGAGGAAGAGATCAGAAACCCAATGCCGATAAACAGGAATATCCGGAGCATTTCCGATGATTATATATCTTTGCAAAGTAAAGTAATTCGCGTCAGATTTTGTACAATTTCCCTTCAAAACTCCTTGAAAACGCCGTAAATGAGCTCTCCAAACTTCCGGGCATCGGCAAGAAGACAGCTCTCAGGATGGCATTGCATTTGCTCAGATGTTCGCCTGAAGAGGTAGAAACATTCGGTTCTTCGGTGATCAAACTGAGGAAGGAGGTTATCTACTGTCAGCGGTGCGGCAATATCTCTGACAAGGCACTTTGCGATATCTGTGCGAGTCCGCGCAGGGACCATTCAATTATTTGTGTCGTAGAGGACATCCGGGATGTCATGGCTATCGAAAATACCGGTCAGTATACCGGCGGTTATCATGTACTCGGCGGGATCATCTCACCTATTGAGGGGATAGGACCAGAGGATTTAAACATCCATTCACTAATCTCCCGGATTTCTGCCGGGGAGATCCGGGAAATCATTCTTGCTTTGCCACCCACCATCGAGGGCGATACCACGAATTTTTACCTGTTTAGAAAGATCCAGCCAATGCATCTGAAAGTGACTATGATCGCCAGGGGAATCTCTGTTGGGGATGAACTAGAACATACGGACGAGGTCACTCTTGGCCGATCGATCCTGAACCGCACACCGTATGATGGGATGAGGTGATGTGGTGCAATGGTGGAGTAGTGAGGTGGTGCAGTGGTGAAAATGTCACGAGATTGATTCGTCGAATAATTGCAGTTGATTTACTTTTCCGTTGCCTTTGCTCATTTCCAGGTCGGCATAGTTTTCGAGCAGGGGGTGGATGGCTTTTTTAATAATTTTATTGGGGGTTGACCGTCTTGACCTGGCAAACCGTTCGAGAGAACGTTTTTGCCTGGTTGTTAGCTTAAGGGTGATAGTTTTGTACCGGATCGGTTTGCGTTTCTTTTTTACTTTTCGTCGTGGCATCCTCGTTATTGTCCGTTGATGATCTCCTTAAAATCATTGAGGATCTTCCGGGCCAGATGATCGGCTTTCTCCGCCATATCGCTTTCTGCATAGATCCGGATGATAGGTTCGGTATTGGATTTCCGCAAATGCACCCATTCT
The DNA here is from genome assembly GCA_043806735.1 of bacterium. Classification (GTDB taxonomy): domain Bacteria; phylum Bacteroidota; class Bacteroidia; order Bacteroidales; family FEN-979; genus QYOJ01. The sequence goes on from JAZDGR010000023.1 coordinate 28,917, forward strand.
TTATCAAAGTGGATCTTCACCCCGTCGACACGGATTATTTGGTGTCCTTTGTACCGTTCCACGATTTGCTTAAGAACATCATCGAGCTGAATCTCTGGTCCAAATTCAATTTTATTTTTTGAAATGTAGTAACTCGGGTAACCGGCTCTGAGGTCTGAACACCGTTTACCTGACCTGGCTAGATAAGATAAAAACAGGGCTATTCCGACCAGGGCATCCCGGCCATAATGGAGGTTGGGGTAGATCACGCCTCCGTTGCCTTCTCCCCCGATCACCGCTTTTTTCGCTTTCATCATTTCCACGACATTTACTTCCCCCACCGCCGATGCGAAATACTTCCCTCCTGCCCGTTCTGTGATATCCCGGAGTGCCTGGGAGGAAGAAAGGTTAGAAACCGTGTTTCCCTTCCTGTGTTGCAAAACATAATCGGCTACCATCACCAGCGTATATTCCTCTCCCAAGGTTTCTCCCAGTTCATTAATAATGGCAAGCCTGTCTACATCGGGATCAACCACAAATCCTACATCTGCACTGTGCTTCCCCACTTCGCTGCAAATAGTATAGAGGTGCTCGGGCAGTGGTTCCGGGTCGTGGGGAAAATCACCGGTCGGATCGCAGTAAATCCGGTGTATGGAATTTACTCCCAGGCTCTGGAGCAGAAGTGGTACTGCAATCCCTCCGGTTGAGTTGACTGCATCGATAACGACGCTGAAGTTGGCATTTTTAATTGCTTCCGTGTCCACCAGCGGGAGTTCCAGAATTTTCTCGATATGCTTCAGAATATACTGGTCGCTGGAGGAGTATATTCCCAGGTGATTCACCTCAACGTATTTACCTGCTCCTTCCTGAGCAAATTTGAGGAGCTCTTCTCCGTCTTTCGAGGATAAAAACTCCCCGGCATGATTGAGAAGTTTCAGGGCATTCCACTGTTTTGGATTGTGGCTGGCGGTGATAATGATGCCTCCGTCGGATTTACTCTCAGTCACAGCGATCTCGACTGTTGGAGTGGTGGAAAGCCCGATGTCGAGCACATCGATTCCCATCCCGATCAGGGTGCCCGTTACCAGGTTACTGACCATCAACCCGGATGGTCTTGCGTCCCTTCCGACGACGACTTTCAGTTTTTTCCCTGGTAACCGATCTTTCAGAAAACAACTATAGGCCGAAATATATTTGACAATATCAGGAGGGGTTAGGCTATCATCAGGGTTTCCACCAATCGTTCCACGGATTCCTGAAATAGATTTAATAAGTGTCATAACGAGAAAAAGTCACACAAATGTAATGTGATTTATATCCCAGAATTCCGCTCTGTTGATAACTATTAAAACTTTGATTTTGACCCGGGTTTTCCAGCGGTTGCTGATTTTTTTTACTTTTGCAAAGGCATTGACAATATGGAAGACCCGTTCGAACCTTTTTCGGATCCTGAACTGCTTGATCTGGTGCGTCGTTTTGAAGAGACGGTCAACAGCAAGAGTTCTCTTTTTTTCGATCTGGATGAATTTGAAGATATTCTGGAATATGCCTTGTTTCATCATCAGACCGAACTTTTTGATACTGCCCTGGAAGCCGGCCTGAAGCAGCATCCGGGAAACCTTTCTCTTCTGTTAAAACAAACCCAGTATCTCATCAATATCAACCGGGAAGAGGCTGCCCTGAAGCTTCTGGAAGATACCGAAGGGTACCTGTCCACCGACTTTGATCATCACCTCATTCGCGGATCGTTGTTCAGCCAGCTAAACAAATACGAAAAAGCAATTGAAGAGTATAAAAAAGGGATTCATGATTCGGCCGACATGGACGAAATCTATACAAATATTGCCTTTGAATATGAGAACCTGGGGAAATTCGACAAGTCAATGGATTACCTGATCAAGGCGTTGAACCGGAACCCCGATAATGAGGCTGCCCTTTTCGAGCTTTCCTTCTGTTGCGAAATCAACCAGCAAACCGAAAAGATCATCAGTTATTTGTTGACATTCCTTGATCATCATCCCTACAACAAATCTGCCTGGTTCAACCTGGGGATCGCTTACAGTAACCAGGAGCTTTACGAGAAGGCAATCGAAGCTTACGATTTCACAGTTGCCATCGATGAAACTTTCGCCTCGGCATACTTCAACAAGGCCAACTGCTATGCCAACCTGAACCAGTTCGGGAAAGCCATTGAAACCTATATGGAGACGTTCTTCTATGAAGACCCTGAACCACTCACCCATTATTATATTGCCGAGTGCTATGAAAAGCAACGCCAGTTCGACTTTGCCATTGAGCAATACAAAAAGGCGATTCATATGGATCCCGAATTCGCCGATGCCTGGCTTGGGGTAGGGATCTGTTTCGACGAACTTGGGAAGCCCGATACTGCTTACGCGTATTTGAAAAAAGCAGTTACCCTTTCGCCCACGATTCCTGAATATTGGTTCATTCTAGGGGACATCCAGATCAAACTGAACCGGTACACTGAAGGTATCAATTCTTATCGCAAAGTGATCGAACTCGATCCCGCTGATCCCGATATCTGGCTTGATCTCGCAATCGTTCATGCTAACCTGAAAGATTACGCAATGGCTTTGCAGACCCTGGAGGAGGGATTGAAACATCATGAGGATCATGCCGACTTTTATTACAGCATGGCCTATTTCCTGGTGTTAAGTGGAAAAAACAAACAGGCTCATAGCTGTCTGTTCAAGGCAATGAACATGGATGCGGAAGGGTATAAGCGGCTGTTTACTACTTTTCCGGAAGCCGGAAAACATCCTGCCGTTGTGGATATGATCGCATCCTACCGGAAAGGCTGATATGATAACCTGCCTTTCATGAAACAGTTCGGTCTAATCGGATATCCTCTTTCACATTCCTGGTCTGAAAAGTTTTTCACCGACAAGTTTCGCACGGCCGGACTTTCCGATCACTCGTATCACCTCTTCCCGCTCCCTCACCTGGAAGAGTTTCCCCGCTTTATTCATACTCACCCCAACCTCACCGGCTTCAATGTAACGATCCCTTACAAAGAGCGCATCATTCCTTTTCTTGACCACCTGGACAGGAGGGCGGAAGAGATTGGGGCGGTCAACACGGTCATACTAAAGCCCGGCAATGGGAAAAGGATTCTCACGGGATACAACACTGATGCTGATGGATTTCGGGATTCGGCAGATTTTTCGGGCCATTCCCAGGCACTGATACTGGGAACCGGCGGAGCCGCAAAAGCGGTCTGTTTTGCGCTCAAAGGCCTTGGAATTACTCCGATTCTGGTTTCGCGAAATCCGGCCGGACCGGGCATTATTGGTTATAAAAATCTTAACCTGAAGTTGTTAAGAGAAGTATACCTGATCATCAACACCACACCGTGCGGGATGTCCCCTGAAACCGGCTCTTTTCCCACACTTCCGTACCACCTTCTCACCCCCCGGCATTTCCTGTATGATCTGATTTATAATCCGGAGGAGACACTCTTTCTTAAAAAAGGGGCCGAATACGGCGCTAAAACACAATCGGGATATACCATGCTTCTGCTTCAGGCGGAATTTGCTTACGCATTATTTACTAAGTCAGGAAGTTAGTGAGTCAGAAGGTCAGGAAGTCAGAAGGTCAGATGGTCAGGAAATTAGGAAATTTGGAAATTCGATACATATTCATCTTCCCTCTTCCCTCTTCCCTCTTCCCTCTTCCTTCTTCCCTGTTCTCAGTCCGGATGACCTCAATTTTCAGGTTAGCCACCATGGCAGCAATGGCTCCGGTTTCATTCATTTCAGTATATATTTAAGAAGTTTCCACTTATTTTTATAGGGCGGATACCGGACCGGAATATCGAAGAAGGTGGCTTTTTTCAGGACGGATCGAAACTGGGAGAAGGTGTCGAAGCTGAATTTCCCGTGATAACGTCCCAATCCGCTGGCACCTACGCCTCCAAAAGGCAGGTTTCCATTGGCGAAATGCATCAGCACATCGTTGATACAGGCTCCTCCGGAGGATGTTTTTTTCAGGAATTCCCAAGGAAATAAGCTCTTCTTTGATGGATCGGTGAACAAACAGGTAACTGGAAGTTTAAATTTTATTTGTGCGTATCAAAGAAAAATATTAATTTTGCAGCCTCGTACAGAGGGCTTTTTAGGAATTAACTAGAGAAATTGATAATCACGAATAACCATGAATTTTGCTCCAGAAGTAAAGACGAAGGCGTTTAAAGATTATGGAAAGTCAGAGTTTGACTCAGGATCGACCGAAGGACAGGTTGCTTTATTTACGATGAAGATCCAGCACCTGACAGACCACCTAAAGAAAAACAAGAAAGACCTCGTAACGGAACGCTCATTGGTACGGATGGTTGGCAAAAGGAGACGCCTGCTTGATTATCTCAAGCGGAAAGACATTGAGCGTTACCGTACGATCATCAAGAAGTTAAAAATCAGAAAATAAATAATATGTTTCTGGAAGACTGAAAGAGGCAATTCCCGGATTGCCTCTTTTAGCATCTGCCGGAACAGAGTAGAAAAAAATGGATGCAATTGTAAAGAAATTTCAACTAAGCGACGGCCGCGAGATCACGATTGAGACCGGTCGTCTGGCACGTCAGGCTGATGGAGCCGTTGTAGTGAAGATGGGCGGAACTATGTTGTTGGCTACTGTTGTTGCCCGGCCGGAAGCCGGCGAAGAAGTCGACTTCATGCCCTTAAGTGTGGAGTATCGCGAAAAATACGCTGCTGCAGGAAGGTTTCCGGGCGGATTTTTTAAACGTGAAGCGCGCCCATCCGATTACGAAGTGCTGATTGCCCGTCTGGTCGACCGGGCGTTACGTCCCCTTTTCCCCAACGATTACCATGCCGAGGTGCAGGTAATCATCACCCTCATTTCCGCAGATACAAATGTCCTTCCCGATGCGCTGGCCTGCTTAGCTGCTTCTGCCGCACTCACCATCAGCGATATTCCGTTCCAGGGTCCGATTTCGGAAGTAAAAGTTGGCCGGATCGGAGGTGAATTCGTGATCAATCCCGGCTATTCTTCTCTTCCCAAGTCGGACATTGACATCATGGTAGGTGCATCGATGGATAACATCATGATGGTGGAAGGGGAAATGAAAGAGGTCGGCGAGGCAGATATGATCCACGCCCTGAAATTTGCACATGAGGCCATCAAGCTTCAATGTCAGGCTCAGCTTGAGCTGGCTCAACTGGTCGAAAAATCCAATGCTAAACGGGAATACTGCCACGAAACCAATGATCCTGGGTTCCGAAATGCTCTCCGAAATGCCACTTATGACAGGATTTATAACATGGCTACCACCGGTATTGCCAACAAGCAGGAGCGAAAGAAAATCCTTGAGTCAATCAAAGAAGAGTTTACCAATACATTGAGCGAAGGGGAAAAGGAAGAAAAAAAGATGATGATCTCCCGGTATTATCACGAAGTTGAGCGCGATGCGATCCGGAATGCCACCCTGGATACCAAAGTCCGGCTCGACGGAAGGAAACTGGATGAGATCCGCCCGATCTGGTCGGAAGTTGATTATCTCCCGGCTGCGCATGGCTCCGCTATATTCACCCGGGGAGAGACCCAATCGCTTACAACGGTAACCTTGGGAACGAAACTGGACCAGCAGATCATTGACGGAGTGGTAATTGAAGAGAAGTCGAACTTTATGCTGCACTATAATTTCCCTCCTTTCTCAACCGGGGAAGTCAAACCCATTAGAAGTACCAGCCGGCGCGAAATCGGCCACGGGAATCTGGCTTTGCGTGCCTTGAAGTTCGTCTTGCCAAAAGCTGAAGAAAATCTTTACACTATCCGGGTGGTTTCTGACATCCTTGAATCCAATGGATCCTCTTCGATGGCAACCGTGTGCGCAGGAACGATGGCGTTAATGGATGCCGGGGTCAAGATCCGGAAACCTGTATCAGGAATTGCGATGGGATTGATCTCCGATAACGAAACAAAGCGGTATGCAGTTCTATCTGACATCCTTGGGGATGAAGATCATCTGGGGGACATGGATTTCAAGGTGTGCGGCACCCGTGACGGGATCACCGCCTGCCAGATGGATATCAAAGTAGATGGGTTACCTTACGAAATCCTGGCCCAGGCTCTTGATCAGGCAAAAGCGGGTCGGTTGTTCATTCTGGAAGTGATGATGAAGACCATCTCCACCCCGAGACCTGACTACAAACCTTTTGTTCCCCGGATCTTCCAGATGAAAGTGCCGAAAGAATTCATCGGCGCTATCATCGGGCCGGGAGGTAAAGTCATTCAGGAGATGCAACGGGAAACCGACACCACCATTGTCATTGAAGAGGTCGGCGAATTTGGCGTCATCGATATTGTGGCAAATAATGTGGCTTCCAAGGATGCCGTGGTGGAGAAGATCAAACGGATCTGTGCAGTTCCCGAAGTTGGCGAAATTTACAAAGGAAAGGTCAAGAACATCACCTCATTCGGCGCTTTTATCGAGATCCTGCCCGGGCTGGACGGATTGCTTCACATTTCGGAGATTGACTGGAAGCGCCTGAACAAAGTGGAAGATGCACTAAATGTAGGTGATGAAGTGGAGGTCAAACTGATCGATGTCGATCCCAAGACTGGGAAGCTGAAACTATCTCGGAAAATATTGCTGGAAAAACCACCGCAGCATCAGGATTCGAAACCGAAAAATTTCCAGGGAGGTTCATGAAACCCGAACAGGGTTAATGACGTAAAAAAGGAGACTTCGATTATCTGCAGGGTATTTTCTAAAAATAATCCGGATGAGACAGCTTAAGATCATAAAACAGGTTACCAATCGGGAGACCGCATCGCTCGACAAGTATCTTCAGGAGATCGGCAAAGTTGAACTGATTACGGCGGACGAAGAGGTGGCATTGGCGCAGCGGATCAAGCAAGGCGACCATGCTGCTCTCGAAAAACTCACCAAGGCCAACCTCCGTTTTGTGGTTTCCGTTTCCAAGCAATACCAGAACCAGGGATTGAGCCTTCCCGACCTGATCAACGAAGGGAACCTCGGATTGATCAAAGCTGCACAACGGTTTGACGAAACCCGCGGATTTAAATTTATCTCGTATGCGGTATGGTGGATCCGCCAGTCGATCCTCCAGGCGCTTGCCGAACAATCGCGGATCGTTAGGCTTCCGTTGAATAAAATCGGTTCGATCAATAAAATCAACAAAGCTTATGCGAAACTCGAACAACAGTTCGAGCGTGAACCCAACATCGAAGAGATCGCCAAATTGCTTGAAATTTCGGAAAATGAGGTGAGGGAATCCATGAAGAATGCCGGCCGGCATGTTTCCATGGATGCTCCATTGGTGCAGGATGAAGACAACACCATGTACGATGTGCTCAAAGGGGAAGAAAATACAACACCGGAGAATGGGTTGCTATACGAATCCCTGAAGCGGGAAATCGAACGGGCAGTCTCCACGCTAACCCAGCGGGAAGCCGACGTCATCCGCCTTTATTTCGGACTCAACGGAAGCCACCCGATGACCCTGGAAGAGATCGGGGAGAAATTTGACCTCACCCGCGAGCGCGTCCGGCAGATTAAAGAAAAAGCCATCCGAAGACTCAAGCATACCTCGAGAAGCAAGATATTAAAGACGTATCTAGGATAGAAATTCGTAATTTGAAGTGTCTCACCTGGTAGCTCCCTCCCTCCTTTCTGCAAACTTCCTCAAACTGGAAGCAGCGGTTACACTGGTGAACCAGAGTGAGGCCGACTGGCTGCATCTTGACATCATGGACGGAGTGTTTGTTCCCAACATCTCGTTTGGCTTCACGGTTCTGAATCTCGTGAAAGGCATCTCGGAAAAACCGATGGATGTCCACCTCATGATTGTCGATCCTGACAGGTATATTGACCGTTTCCGCGACGCCGGCGCCGATATTATCACGGTTCATTACGAAGCATGTCCCCATCTTCACCGGACCCTCCAGGCAATCAGGCAGACCGGCGCTAAAGCCGGTGTTTCCCTGAATCCTCACACACCTGTAAATCACCTGAAAGAGATCATCTGCGATCTTGACCTGGTTCTATTGATGTCGGTGAATCCAGGGTTTGGCGGGCAGCAGTTCATTGAACAGACCTACCGGAAAACCAGTGAACTGAGAGCACTGATCCATGCGTATGGCTCACCTGCACAGATAGAGGTAGACGGAGGCGTCACACTATACAATGCCCGGACACTGGTGGATGCAGGGGTGGATATCCTGGTTGCGGGGAACACGGTTTTTGCTTCGGAAGATCCGCTCCGCACAATTCATCTTTTGAAACACTGCTGATCGCATTTCGCATTTCGCTTTTCGCTATTCGCCAATCCTTTTTTTAGTATTTTTACTAAAATTTCCCGGGATGAATCTCCCCTCTGCCAAAGAGTATATCCTGCAACGACTGCGCTTTGACCTGGATTCCAGACTGGTCTACCATAGTTACGAGCATACGGTAGATGTTTATGAAGCGGCAAGGGAACTTGGAAACCGTGAAGCCGTCCCGGAGGAGGATCAGATCCTGCTGGAAACTGCCGCTCTATTCCATGACTCGGGAATGCTGACAGGCTATCTGGATCATGAAGAAAAATCCGCTTCCTTTGCTTCAGAAAAATTACCTGAATTCGGATATACGAACGATCAGATCAGCAGGATCCGACAGCTGATCCTCTGCACCAGGTTGCCCCAAAAGGCAGAAACCAGGCTGGAACAGATACTCTGCGATGCAGACCTTTATTACCTTGGGCTGGATGTTTTCTTTATCAACTCTTTCAAACTCAGACTGGAATGGAAACTTTTCCAGGTTCATGATTATTCGCTTCTCCAATGGTTTGAACTTCAGCAGAAATTTCTTGCCGCTCACCGGTATTTTACAGACACTGCAAGAATGGAGCGGGAATCCGGGAAAAAGAAGAATCTGGCCGAAATCGGATCAATTTTACATCATCCACATTAATATCAAATTATCGTACCATGGAAACAAAAAACAACAAAAAATTCAACAACATCGTCCTGATCCCAACTGATTTCTCTGAGGTATGCGATAACGCGGTGCATCACGGGATCGAGCTTGCTAAGTCCCTGAAATATAAGGTTTGTGTGCTGCATGTAATCAACCGTGAAACCAAATCGAAGCTTACGAAAGAGGATTATGACATCTCTTATATTGAAAAGAAACTTCAGGCTTACAAGGAAAAGTACGAGAAAAACTTCCAGGTTGACATTGAGACAAAATGGGTTAAAGGGAGTATTTTCTCGAAGATCAGAGAGGTTGCTACCGATCTGAGGGTAAACCTGATGATACTGGGAACGCACGGGAAGAAAGGATTGCAGCATCTGTTCGGCAGCTATGCACTGAAAGTCGTTCTGGAGTCTCCGGTACCGGTGGTCGTGGTCCAAAAGAAGTCATTCGGAAAGGGTTACAAGAATATCATATTCCCGGTGAACAATGATGTGGAATCTCGTCAGGAAGTGCAGTGGGCCAAGTTAATCGTTAACCTGTTTAATGCGAAGGTGCATATTTTCAGAAGCCTGGAGAAAGACCAGGTCATGAACGAACGGCTGGAGATCATTACCCGTCAGATCACCGATGTGTTTAACAAGGAAAAGTTACAGTACTCGGTAAAAGTAGCTGATAAAGCAGGTGATTTTGCTGACCAGGTACTCTCCTATGCTGTTCTCAATAATGCCGATATGATCATGATCATGACCCGTCCCAATATTGATCTTCCCGGTTTCAGCCTTTCCGGCTGGGATGAGCGGTTGATGTTCAATGATGCCCAGATTCCGGTAATGTGTATCAACCCGGTGGAGATTGGCACATATTACTGGGATTGGGTGGTTCAGTTTTAATCCGTATCCGTTCCGTTTATGGATGCTGCAGAAGCAAATAAACGAATATCAGCACTACGGGAGGAGATCCGCATGCATAATCATGCGTATTACACACTTTCGAAACCGGTAATCAGTGACCAGGAATTCGATCAGCTTTTGAGAGAACTTGAATCCCTGGAACAGGCCTATCCCGAATTTGCTTCTCCCGATTCCCCTACTCAGCGTGTCGGAGGAGAAATTACAAAAGAATTCAAGCAGGTTCTTCACCGTTATCCAATGCTTTCGTTGAGCAACACCTATTCGGAAGAGGAGATCCGGGAATGGGAAGAGCGGATCCACAAACTGATCCATGAACCGGTAGAATTCGTTTGTGAGTTGAAATTCGACGGGGTTGCCATCGGGCTGACATACAGGGACGGAGAACTTGTTCAGGCAGTTACGAGAGGAGATGGATTCCAGGGGGACGATGTCACAACCAATGCAAAGACAATATACAGCATTCCATTGAAATTAAAAGGAAGTGGCTATCCAGATGAGTTTGAGATCAGGGGAGAGATCATTATGCCCCGTTCCAGTTTCCGGAGATTGAATGCACAACGGCTCGAAGATGGCGAAGATCCTTTCGCAAATCCCCGCAATGCGGCATCCGGCAGCATAAAGACGCAGGACTCAGCGGAGGTTGCCAAACGCTGGCTGGATTGTTACCTCTATTATCTTCCCGCGGAAAACATTCAGTTTGCGACCCATTACGAAAGTCTACAGGCAGCCAAAAACTGGGGTTTCCACATTTCGGAATACATCGCGAAGTGTTCCTCTATCGAAGAGATCCTGGAGTTTATCACCCTCTGGGACCAGGATCGCAAACAGCTACCCTTCGACATTGACGGGGTTGTAATAAAAGTCAACTCGTTCCGGCAACAAATGCTATTGGGAACTACTGCAAAATCACCTCGCTGGGCTAGTGCTTTCAAGTTTAAGGCAGAGGAAGCGATTACGCGGTTGTTGTCGGTTGAATACCAAGTAGGGCGTACAGGGACCGTCACTCCGGTTGCCAACCTGCAACCCGTCCAACTTGCCGGTACCGTGGTAAAACGGGCATCCCTTCACAATGCGGATATCATGGCTTCCCTGGATGTCAGACTCGGCGATATGGTATATGTGGAAAAAGGGGGAGAGATCATTCCAAAGATCACCGGAGTGAATCTGGATCAACGGTCGCCCGACTCTTTGCCAATCAGGTTCATTGTGAATTGTCCGGAATGCAGGACTCCCCTGATCCGGAATGCAGGAGAGTCGGCTTGGTATTGCCCGAATTCTTCGGGTTGCCCACCTCAAATCAAAGGGCGGCTGGAACATTTCATCAGCCGGAAAGCCATGAACATAGAGACGCTCGGAGAGGGCAAAATTGAAATTCTTTTTGATAAAGGGCTGGTTCGCGATATCGCTGATCTATACGATCTGAGGGGGGAAGAGCTTTTGGGCCTGGCGAAACCCTATCAGGATCCGGAAACCGGGAAAATACGGACAATCAGTTTCAAGGAGAAAACCGTTTCGAATATCCTGAAGGGGATCGGGGTTTCGAAAGGCTCCGGATTTGACCGGGTCTTGTATGGGCTTGGGATCAGGTTTGTAGGCGAAACAGTTGCAAAGAAACTGGCCACTCATTTCGGGTCAATCGATGCCCTCATTCGGGCAGACTATGATTCCTTAACAGAAGTCGAAGAGATCGGTGAAAAAATAGCTAACAGCCTGCTCCTCTTCTTTAGGGATCCCTCCAATATCAAGCTTATCGGCAGGCTGAAGAATGCTGGTCTCAGGTTTGCTCTGATCCCCGGAGAAAGGGCACTGAAAAGCCATATTCTGGAAGGGAAAACGTTTGTGGTCAGCGGTGTTTTTGAATCCTGCTCGCGCGAGGAGATCAAACGGTTGATCGAAGTGAACGGAGGCCGGAACAGCAGCTCTGTTTCTCCAAGAACATCCTATCTTCTGGCCGGCTCCAACATAGGCCCGGAGAAAAAGAAAGCAGCGGAATCCCTGGGAATTCCGATGCTTTCCGAGAAAGATTTTTTCCGGATGATCACTCCTGATTAGGGTTCAATCTTCTTTTCTGACACTGCTGGCGCCGGAGGTATAAACATCCACGTTGGCGCTTCCTTTATACCGCACATCGCATGCACCGCTTGCCTTGACTTTTAAGGTTCCCGTGACGTTCACGTTCGCCTCATTGGCACCGCTGGCGTACAGGTTGAGGTTTTGAACGACAAAGTCAAACGCGTTCAATTCCGATGCACCCGAGGCCTGAATGCTCAGGTCTTGGCCTGTGCCCTGGAGACTGAGTTCACAAGCTCCACTCATCTCCATTTCCATTTTTACGACGGAAAGGTTGAGGTCAGCTTCCACGGCTCCACTAATTTCGACATCCAGGTCGTTGGCTTTCACCTGGTTTTCAAATTTCACCTCCACGGCGCCGCTCAGATCCAGGGATGTCAGGTCGGCTACGGTGATGTAAACGTTCATGGTTTTGACATGATTCAAGCAAGCCCCGGGGGCTTTTTTCATTCCGATCTTCAGAATTCCGCCTTCCACTTCGGTCTCAATATATCCAATGATATCCTCATCGGCTTCAACGACTACAGACGGGGTTCCTGTCTGCGTGATATAGATCTCAAAAGCGCCGCCTACCTGGATCCCTGTAAAAGATCCTACCTGGCGGGTCTCTTTTTTCACAGCTACGTCTCCTCCTTTATAAAAGGAATGGCACCCGGCAAAAAGCGATGTGAGTCCGGAAAGAATAAAGATGAAGAGAAATGTCGTGATTTTTTTTGTTGTTTTCATAGTATTGGGTTTTAGGGTTATTTTCAAAGGGTGATATTGCCAAATTCAGTACGAATTGTCACGGTTGCTGCAGGGTTGTTTCCGACGGTTCCCCTGAAAACCTGTTTCTGATCAGAAATCTCCCGGTAAGTAAACTTCGCATTGCTTTCGGGAAATTTAATCCCTCCGAACTTAGATTCTGCATCCAGGTTATAAGCAGCATCTGGAGGCAGATCCAGTTCCACGCTGCCGAACTTGTTGCCGACAGTTATTGATTTAAAGCCGGCAGAGACATGATCCACTTCAATATTCCCATACTGGCAATCAAGGTTCAATTTTTCTTCCAGCACCTCTACGTTGAAATTGGAGAATTTGGTTTTCACCGTCATGACAGATACCTGTCCCAGGTATATATGACCTCCTTCAAAAGCGCCGTCCAGCACAACGACCTTCCCGGCCTGCATATCGGAGAACTTGGAATCGATCTTCAAGCTGCCCGCATAATCAAGGGTCAACCTGGAATACTGGATCGTTATAACAGCTCCTTTAGCGGTGCCGATGGTTGCTGAGCCGAATTTAACATCCACCAGATTATCCCCGTGATTCAAGTTCTCCAGGTTCGCGTTTCCATAGGCTACACGAAAAGTTCCTTTTCCATTGAGGTCTTCGATAAAGACATCGCCGAAATTATTGGTCAGGTCGATGGAGACCCATGCCGGCATCCACACCTTGTAATCGACGTTAAACGGGCCCTTTGAATTGAACTCCTTGGTAAACTCCGTCCGGGCTTCTACCCTGTTCGGATCTCCCTGAAAACGGATCTCAATGTTGTTGAAGACTTTCTGGGCCTTTTCTTCCGATTTTGTTTCGACGGTGATGGTCACTTCAATTAATACCTCGTTTTTATCCCAGTTTATGCAGGTGATATCACCGAACTTGTTGTTCAGAAGAAGGGTTGCATCCCGTTGAATCGCAAACTGCTTTTTCATGGTCTTGGAGATGCCATCCCTGGTTTTCGCTCCGGCGACAAGCGGAATGATCAGAAGCAGCAGGGCAAAAAATCGGGTAGATACATGTGGTTTCATACTATTTTTTTGTTTTACAATTTTCCATATTTGCCTGAAGCAGGTAACTGTCGAGCAGAGATTCACGGGCCTGGTAATTTTGAACCAGGGCAGCTTGCACGCGGCTGTCAGAAGGATTCTCCTTCAACGAAACGACGAGGTCATTCAGGTTTTTATCAAGTTGGGCCAGATCACGGTTAGTAGTGTTTCTAGATCCGGTCGGTTCCGGACAGTTTTGTGCCAGGTTTTCGATCTCCAGAAGCCGCTGATCCGATCTTTGCTGATAATAGCTGATCACTTCGCGGATATCGTCGGGAAGACCGAGCGCTGCTGCCTCAAAACCTGTTCGTTTCGTGAAGTCGTTGGTCGCCAATTCAAAGACCGCCAATCCGGCTGTGACCAGGACCAGGAGGCCGGCTGCAATCTTCATCCATAGCTGAACCGGTCGAAGTCGCACTCTTTGATCCTGCAATTGTGCTAACCGGGTTTCAAACCGTTCAAAGTGACCGTCAAGCGGTTCTTCACTGTCAAACAGTTCCTGGTTATCCCTGATAAAATGTTCCAGCTTTTTCATAGGGTCAGTTATATATAATGGTGCGAGTTAGCCTGGATTCCTGTATGATTTCCAGCAATCTTTGACGGGCTCTCGAAAAACGTGTTCTGCTGTTATTGTAAGTGATCTTTAATATTTCACAGACCTCCTCATGGTCATATCCTTCAAATAGGATCAGGGAAAGGATGATTCGGTAATCTTCCGGCAGTTTTTCTATTGCCAGTTTTATCTCCTGAACCTGTAACTGGATCTCTTCCTCTGATGCCTGATCTTCCTCATCAGCAAAATCGATCCCTGCTTCCTCAATGGAGGTTTGGTCCCGCCTTTTTCGTAAGGTATCCAGTGCGTTGTTCACCATAATCCGTTTCAGCCATGAGCCAAAAGTTCCTTCCCCCGTGTAATAGTTTATTTTCCGGAATGCATCAAGAAAAGATTCCTGCATGATATCTTCCGCTTCTGCCGTGTCATTTACGATTCTCAGGCAGGTGTTATACATGGACTTGTAATATAATTTATAGAGTTTAAACTGCGCTTCCCGGCTCCCTCTTTTGCAGGCGTCGATCAGATCCTGGTGGATGTTTTTTACTGTACTTTCCAAGAAGCAAGATTTTGGTCGAATGACTAGATCCCGTTCCGAATGTTACAACATTTTTCTAAAAGTATTTAAAAAAGTAATTTAGCCGCCTTGAAAAAGCCAGTTATTCCTGTCCATTTGTATGCCCTTGCCGCCATGCTTTTCTGGGGCATGTCGTTTGTATGGTCATCCATTCTGCTCAAGTATTATCAGCCTGTGACGATCATCCTGATCCGGCTGATTCTCTCATCCCTATTCCTGTTTTTTATCATGTTGGCCTTCGGGAAATTTCAACGGATCCGGCGATCCGATCTGAAGTGGTTCCTGCTCAGCTCCCTGTTCAATCCTTTCCTTTATTTTCTAGGCGAAAACTACGGATTGAAATATTCCTCAAGCACCATTACCGCCGTAATCATTGCGACGATTCCGATCTTTTCTCCCCTGGCCGGGTACCTGGCTTATCGTGAGAAGCTGAGGTGGTTCAATTTTGCAGGCATCATCCTCTCCTTCGGGGGTATCACGGTAATGTTGCTTTCGAAAGGGTTCCAACTGGAAATTTCCGTATCAGGGCTTCTGTGCCTGGCCGGAGCGGTCTTTTCCGCACTCCTGTATTCGGTCATCCTGAAAAAGCTTTCCGCATCTTACGCCCCGCTGAATATCATCGCCATCCAGAATAGTATTGGCGTTTTCCTGTTTCTTCCCCTGTTCCTGGTCTTCGAATACAAGGAAACGATTTCCGTCATTCCCACCCGCGAAATCATCTCCTCTTTTTTATTTCTGGCCATTCTGGCCTCTTCCCTCTCGTATGTATTTTATGCACATTCGGTCAAAATTCTCGGGATCAGCAAAGCCAATATTTTCTCCAACCTGATTCCCGTTTTTACCTCCATCTTTTCTTTCTTCATCCTCCGAGAAGCGTTTACATTGCAGAAAATTGCCGGAATGGCTATTGTGATAGCCGGTGTGTACCTTTCGGAGATTACGCGGAAAAAGAGGGGAACCTGAGTTCGGCGGGAAATTTGTAAATTTGTCATCCATCTCCCATTCCGGCAGAATGATATTCAAACCCGAACAGTTGCGCATAAAAGACCAGCGGATGAAGCCTTTCATTGACCCTGCTGAACTATGGAATCTCATCCATCCCACGCGAAGTTCGAAACAGCGGATCAGGGAGGTGATCTCAAAAAGTCTTGCCAAGAACCGCCTGACCCTGGAAGAAACGGCAATACTGATTAATGCGACCGATCCCGAACTGATCCATGAAATTAAGGAGGGGGCCCGGTCGCTGAAAGAGAAGGTATATGGTCAGCGAATCGTTCTGTTTGCCCCTCTTTACATCGGGAACCTATGTACGAACAACTGTACCTACTGCGGCTTCAAAGCCGATAATCTAACCGTGAAGCGGGTTACGCTGAGCCGGGATGAGCTTGTTGAACAGGTCAAAGCCCTGGAAGATGCAGGTCAGAAAAGGCTGATTCTTGTGTATGGAGAACATCCAAAATACGATGCGCGGTTTATCGCAGAGACTGTCGGAATTGTATATTCCGTTAAATCAGGTCCCGGGGAGATCCGCAGAGTCAATGTCAACGCGGCCCCTCTTGATGTTGACGGTTTCCGCATCGTCAAGGACGCCCGGATCGGGAGCTATCAGATCTTCCAGGAAACCTATCATGAAGAAACCTATAGCAAAGTTCACCTGAGTGGAGTCAAGCGGAATTACGAATGGCGGCTGACAGCTCTGGACCGCGCCCAGGAGGCCGGGATCGACGACGTAGGGATAGGCGCTCTGTTTGGCCTGTATGACTGGCGTTTCGAGGTACTCGGACTGGCGCGTCACACGAACCACCTGGAGGCAGTTTACCATGTTGGGCCCCACACGATCTCTTTTCCCAGGGTCCAGTATGCTTCGCAGCTGAATATGGACAAAAGGCACCTTGTCAGCGATGCCGATTTTACGCGGCTGGTCGCTATCCTGAGACTGGCCGTGCCCTATACCGGACTGATCCTTACAGCGAGGGAGCCGGCGGAAATCCGGAACGAGATCCTTCAATTCGGGGTATCACAGATTGATGGCGGTACCAACATTGAGATGGGCGGGTACGCAAACAAGATGGCACATGAACAGGATCTTGACCTGGAGCAGTTCCAGATCAACGACAACCGCTCGCTGAATGAGATTATGGATGAACTGATCGAACATCATTATATCCCCTCGTTTTGTACCGCCTGCTACCGGTTGGGCCGGACAGGCGAGCACTTTATGGAATTCTCCGTACCGGGATTCATCAAGCGGTATTGCCAACCGAATGCGTTGATGACCCTTGCGGAGTACCTGGAGGACTATGCACCGGCGGCAACAAAAGAAAAGGGATACCGGTTGATCGAGGAAAAACTACATGCAATGGAGCCGGATAATTTCAAGGAAAAGCTGTTGGGTAAATTGCAGGAAATCAAAAAAGGTAAACGGGATCTGTATTTATGACCACAGAACTTAGAATATGATAGACCTGTCATGAGGAAAAAAGACAAGAAACTACTCAGCAAGGAGTTCCTGAATTACTACCTGATCTCATCCATCCCCTCTATGAGGTGGGGATTGATTGCAAACCTTCTGTTATTTGTTGTGTTTGCTGTCATCAATGAAGTTGTCTTCCCTGACCTGGCAAGCAAAAAGTTTTTTCTAAAGTTTGGGATTATCATTCCCTTCTTTTTACTCGCTATTGTGGTCTTATATATCCGGAGACTGCGGCCATGGCTTTCTGCCATCTTTCTTGTGATTAACCTGATTCTCTGTGCTGCAATTTTCTGGGTCGGATTTTCTTCAGACACAATGCAACCAGGCTATGAGTATTATTTTGCCTGGGTGATTCTCATGATCATCGGTTTGTTCACTTTTTACCGGCTCCGGTTTTCCACTTTGCTTATCCTTGGAGGGCTTCAGCTTATTGCCTATTTACTTGCCACCATTTTGAATCACTCGTTCAGAGACCATTTTTCCGAATCCCTGAACAACCTCTTCTTTATCCTTGGGGCTTCAACCGTGGGTTTTTTTATTGCCTATACATTTCAGCTATTGAACAAGAAGAACTTTCTTCATCAGAAATCTTTGGATGCACAGTACCGAAGACTCATGAACGATTACAAGGAGAAGGTCGTCATGGAAAAAGAACTGCTGGAAGCATCTCAACAGAAGGTGATCATGATGAAGGAGATCCATCACCGGGTCAAGAACAACCTGGCAATTGTTATCAGCATGCTCAGCCTCCAGATGCGGCACAATCCCAATCCTGAGCTTCGAAAGATCATCCGCGACATTGAAATGAGGATCCGCTCGATGGCCCTGATCCATGAGCACCTGTACCGGTCGGAGAACCTTAACCGGATTCCCCTGGATCAGTACCTGAGGTCTCTTTCAACTATCATACTAAGTACGTTCTCCGCATCGGAAATCAATCTTGACCTGGATTTAGATCCTCTCGAAGCATCCATTGAAACGGCTCTTCCCATTGGTCTGATCACCAATGAACTGATCACCAATTCGGTAAAATACGCCTTCGCCGAGGGAGTCGAAGGCTCTATCCGGCTGTCTCTTAAGCGGCAGAAATCCAATCAGATTGAGCTGGTTATTTCGGATAATGGGATCGGATTGCCGGCGAACTTTGATTTTACCAAGGCAACCACCTTGGGGATGTTCATCACCCGGCTCCTGGTCGAACAGCTGAATGCCAAGCTGACAGTCGGAAAGGGGAATGGGGCCTCGTTCTCGATCGTATTTACACAAGTGTGATCCTCGTACCGCCGTTATCGATTCCCAGCATGGTGGTTTTTGTAATGATGGTGTCTTTCCCCGACCGTTCTACAAAATGAATGGCAGCCCTGATTTTCGGGCCCATGCTTCCATCGGGAAACTGGCCTGCTTCCAGGTATCTTTTGGCTTCTGCAATGGGTATCCTGTCCAAACTCTTTTCCTGGGGGGTATTATAATTGATGCAAACTTTCGGCACATCGGTAAGAATAAATAATTTATCGGCGTTTATCTGGGAAGCGAGCAAAGCCGATGCCAGGTCTTTGTCAATGACCGCATCAATTCCCTGAAGTTTGTTCGGGGCCACGAAAAAAACAGGAATTCCGCCCCCTCCAACCGCGATGACAATCTGTCCCTCCCGGGCAATCCGCTCGATGGTTTTCCGGTTCATGATCACCAGGGGCGTGGGGGAGGCGACCACTTTTCGCCAGCCCCTTCCCCTGGCGTCTTCGGCGAAGAGGGAACCGGTGTCTTTCGACATCCGGTCGGCCTCTTCCTTTGTGTAATAGGGGCCGATTGGTTTTGTGGGTTTCTCGAACGCAGGATCGTCTTTATTCACCAGTACCCGGGTTGTTATTGTGATGACATCCCGCTCAATGTCATGTACCTGCAACACATTCTTCAGCTGTTGTTCGATGATGTAGCCAATGAAACCCTGGGAGTAAGCTACGCAGATATCGAGGGGCATTTCGGGGATGCCGAACAGTTTATCACCGGCCGCATTGGCCAGCATGATATTCCCAACCTGCGGACCATTTCCATGAGTAATGACGATATTGTATCCCCGTTTGAGCAGTTTTACCAGACATTCGGAAGTCGCTGCCGCATTCGTTTCCTGGTCGTCGATTGTCCCTTTCTGCCCGCTTTGCAACAGCGCATTGCCTCCTAAAGCAACTACAGCAAGTTTCATGATTGTTTTCTATATGTGTTGCAAAGGTAGAAATTTTTTATGAATCAATTTTCTTACTTTCGCTCCGCATGAAAAACCAGCGGAAAGCCTACCTCTTTGCCCTGAGCGCCATACTGTGCTGGTGCACTATTGGTTCGGCGACCAAACTCTCGTTGAGGTACATCGATTTCGTCCAGTTGCTATTGTTCTCCAACCTGGTGGCTGTCCTCGTGTTGTTTTGTACACTATGGGGACAGAAGAACCTGGCGTTGCTGGCCTCTTTTTCACGGCGAGCCTGGTTTCGTTCCGCTTTCCTGGGTTTGCTCAATCCATTTCTTTACTATATTGTGCTGTTTGTTGCCTACGATTTGTTGCAGGCTCAGGAGGCCGGAACCCTGAATTACATCTGGCCTATCCTGCTGGTTCTCCTGTCCATTCCGCTTCTCCATCAAAAAATCAGCCTTTGGAGCATTGCAGCGATCCTGATCAGTTTTACCGGGCTTTTTATCATCTCCACGCACGGAGATATTCTCGGACTTTCGTTCTCCAGTCCGCTCGGAGTGCTCCTGGCTTTCGGAAGTGCGGTTTTCTGGGCTTTATACTGGATCCTTAATATGAAAGATCCGCGGGATGACGTAGCGAAACTGTTTCTCAACTTCCTGTTTGGATTCCTTTACATCCTCATTGTCTACCTGGCGAGAGCAGAATTCAGCATCCCTTCGTGGCAAGGAATTGCCGGATCCGTCTATCTAGGTATTTTCGAAATGGGCCTTACATTTTTGCTCTGGTTACGGGCGCTGAGTTATTCGGTGACAACAGCAAAAGTTTCAAACCTCATTTATATTTCTCCCTTCCTGTCACTGATCATCATCCGGTTTGCTGTAGGGGAAACTATCCTGGTTTCAACCGTAACCGGACTTGTTTTTATCGTCGCAGGGATTATTCTGCAGCAATATCTTCGGAAGTAATTACTTCCGTATTTTTGCAGGATGAAACCCACCATCGCGTTTCACCATTTTGGCTGTAAAGTAAATTTTGCGGAGGCCTCAGCCCTTTCCCGGCAGTTCAGAGAAAAAGGATATCTTCTTGCCGGCTTCCACGAAAAAGCCGACATTTATGTGATCAGCAGTTGTGTGGTGACGTCGGCTGCAGAGAAGAAATGCAAGGCGGCGATCCGTCAGGCAAACCGGTTGAATCCGGATGCCCGTATTGCGGTCATCGGCTGCTTCCCCGAACTCAAAGCCGATGAAGTCGCAGCGATGCAAGGTGTGGATGTCGTGTTGGGGCACAGCGCAAAATTTAATCTATTGGAGGAATTAGAGGGAAGAGGGAAGAAGGAAGAGGGAAGAAGGAAGAGTCATGATTTCATCCCTGCGTATTCTTCGGAAGAGCGAACGCGCGTCTTTCTGAAAATCCAGGACGGATGTGATTACTATTGCGCCTACTGTGCGATTCCCCTGGCACGGGGAAACAGCCGGAGCGACACCATTGATCATCTCTTGAAGGAGGCGGCTGAAATCGTTTCATCAGGTGTTAAAGAGTTTGTGCTGACAGGTGTCAACATAGGAGACTTCGGGAAACAAAACGGGGAGACATTTTACGAGCTTATATCCCGCCTTGAGCAAGAGATATCTGTGCCGCGGATCCGGATTTCATCCATCGAACCCGATCTTTTATCGGATGAGATTATTGAGCTGGTCGCTTCCTCCGGAAAGTTTCTCCCCCATTTTCATATCCCCCTGCAATCAGGTTCCAATAAGATCCTGAAAGCCATGAAACGGAAATATACACAGGAACTATATGCCGACCGTATTGACAAGATCCGTTCACGGATGCCGTTTGCCTGTATTGCTGCGGATGTGATAGTGGGTTTCCCGGGAGAAACGGATGAGGATTTCACCGAGACTGTTGACTTTGTGAAAACGACTGCCGTTTCGTATGTGCACGTTTTTTCATATAGCCGCAGGGAAAACACCCTCGCGGCAAAATCAGCCGAAAACTGCTCTCCGGCCGAAAAGAAAAGAAGAAGTGACCAATTGCATGATTTGTCGGACAGAAAGAAAACCCGGTTTTACCAATCCAACAGAGGACGGGAAGTCTCTGTTTTGTTCGAATCTGATAATAAGGATGGCTTTATGCATGGATTCTCAGAGAACTATCTCAAGGTGAAAACGCCCTATACCCCACGACTGGTGAATGAGATCCGGCGAGTGAAACTGGAGCAGCTAGAAGAGGATCTGACGTATGTGGTGAGGTGGTGATGTGGTGATATGGTGATATGGTGTAAAGTGCTGATTGATAAGTAGATTATTTTGGATTCTTAATTCGTAATTCATAATTAAACCATGTTTCCCCGAATCAGTGACTTACTCAACTATTTGCTTGGGACAAACCTGGACATCCCCATCCAGAGCTATGGCTTCCTGGTGGCCCTGGCGTTTGTTGTCGCGGCTCTTGTGCTCTATCTCGAACTGAAACGGAAAGAAAAGGTCGGACAGATTGCTTCTCAGCAGAAAAAAATACTGAAGGGAGGACCTGTTTCATTCCAGGAGTTGTTTTTTTCTTCGTTGTTCGGGTTCCTTCTCGGGTGGAAAGGGGTTGGTTTGATCCTGGATTACTCTGTGTTCAGCCAGAATCCCCAGGATTATATCCTCTCCGGGGAAGGCAGTTTGCTGGCGGGGATTGTGCTTGCTGCTGCGTTTGCCGGTTATGGGTATTCCAAGAAACGGAAAGAACGGCTTGAAAAGCCCGTTTGGGTTGAAGTAACCGTCCATCCCTACCAATTGACCGGAAATATCCTGCTTGTCGCCGCAATATTTGGACTGATCGGATCGAAAATTTTCGATACTATCGAACACCTGCAGGACCTTTTTCAGGATCCTGTCGGGAACCTGTTTTCCTTTTCAGGGCTCTCATTTTACGGGGGATTAATCGTAGCAGCAGTTACCGTCGTTTGGTATGCAAAAAAACACGGCATCCGGTTTCCTCATATCGCCGATACCGTGGCACCGGCATTGATCCTTGCATACGCAGTCGGCCGCATCGGATGCCAGCTCTCCGGCGACGGATGCTGGGGGGTAGAGAATCCTCATCCGATGCCGAATTGGCTTCGTTTTCTTCCGGAGTGGGTATGGAGGTTTCAGTACCCTCATAACGTAATTGACGACGGGGTCCCGATTCCGGATTGTACGGTCTCCCATTGCTTTGTCTTACCGGCTCCGGTTTACCCAACTCCCCTGTATGAAACCCTGATGGGATTGGTCATTTTCGCGATCCTTTGGAGTATCCGGAAGAAACTGAAGACTCCGGGGTATCTCTTTTCGGTTTACCTTATTCTGAACGGTTTCGAACGATTCCTGATTGAACAGATCCGAATCAATAAGCCCTATGATCTGTTTGGCATGAAACTGACGCAGGCGGAAGGGATCGCCATGGTGCTGATGCTGCTGGGAGCGGTGGGGTTTTGGTATTTCACGATTCACGATTCACGCAAAACTATGATTAACCTAGAACAGTTAACCTTTTCCGTTTGCCGGCTTTGCGAGGAGACCGGAGAGTTCATCCGGCAGGAAGCGCATCGGTTTAAACAGTCGGATATCCGGGAGAAGAGTCCTGCCAACTTCGTCACTTATGTGGATGAGCAGGCCGAGCAACGGCTGATGGAAGGCTTATCGCGGCTCATTCCGGGGAGCGGTTTCATCGCAGAGGAGAGTCGGCCGATTCCCGCGGGTGAGTTTACCTGGATCATCGACCCGCTCGACGGAACCACCAATTATATCCACGGAATCCCCCTCTACAGCATCAGTGTGGCGCTAATGAAGGGCGATGTTATCGTATCCGGCGTCGTTTACGAAGCGAGGCAGAACGAGTTGTTTTTTACCTGGGAAAAAGCTCCGTCTCATCTCAACGGACGGGTGATAAGGGTTTCCGAAACCTGCCTGATCAGCGATGGTTTGTTCGCCACGGGGTTTCCCTATTACGATTACAGCCGGCTGAATGAATACATGGAATTCTTTAAGTTCCTGATGCAGCATTCCCGGGGTGTCCGACGCCTGGGGTCCGCTGCTGCTGACCTGGCTTACGTAGCCTGCGGGCGGTTTGATGGATTTTATGAATACGGACTCAGTCCCTGGGATGTAGCAGCAGGTTCCTTGCTGGTCAGGAATGCCGGAGGCAACGTCTGTGATTTCAAAGGAGGTGAACATTTCCTGTTTGGAAAGGAACTCATTGCAACCAACCAAAATGTTCACCAACTTTTCCTTGAAAACTTTGGAGACTATTTTTAGCTACGTATATGCATCCACGAATCGAAATTATTCAGGGAGATATTACTCAACTTCCGGTTGACGCGATTGTCAATGCAGCCAACCGAAGTTTACTCGGCGGAGGGGGCGTCGACGGAGCCATTCACCGGGCTGCCGGGAAGCAGCTTCTTGACGCCTGCAAGCTACTGGGGGGATGTGAAACAGGGAAGGCAAAGATTACTCCCGGATTTAATCTTCCGGCCAGGTTTGTAATCCATACAGTTGGACCTGTATGGAACGGAGGAAACTATGGTGAAGCGGCGCAACTGGCAAACTGTTATCGCATTTGCCTGATGCTGGCCTCTGAAAATGAATGCCGGACCCTTGCCTTTCCGAACATCAGCACCGGTGTATACAGATTTCCGAAGAGGTTGGCAGCGGAAATCGCAGATAAAGAAGTGAAAAAGTATCTTATGCATTACAAAATCCCGGAAAAAATTTTCTTTGTTTGCTTTGATGCAGAGAATTATGAAATATATCGGGAGCTGATTGATCGTGAATCGTGAGAACTACTTTATTCATACTCGTATTTCTTCCTCTTACTCTTGCCGGAATTTCTCAGGCTCCGCGGAAAATTGTGCAAGCAGTACCGATCAAGGAAACGATAAAAATTGACGGGGTTCTGGATGAAACGAGCTGGCAACTGGCTCCCGTTGCAACCGATTTCATTCAGCAAAGACCTTATAACGGAAAGCCGGCATCCCAAAGGTCGGAAATCAGGTTTATGTATGATAACTCGGGATTATATGTCGGGGCTTTATTGTATGATCCCCACCCCGACAGTATACTTACTCAACTGGGCCTGAGAGATTCCGACGAATTGAATGCCGACTTTTTTACGTTGATGCTGAGTCCCTATGATGATGGCCTGAACGCCTTTGCATTCCGGGTTTATGCGTCGGATGTTCAGACGGATTATACGGTTTCGAGCGAATCTGATTTCCAGATGGATGTGAGTTGGAATGCGGTGTGGCAAAGCAACGCAAGAAGTAACGAACTGGGTTGGGTGGTCGAGATGAAGATCCCTTATTCAGCATTGAGGTTCCCTGAAACAGAGGTTCAGACGTGGGGTATGAATTGTCAAAGGGATGTAAGGCGGACGCGTGAGTTATCTTCCTGGAATTTCATTGATGCCGCGGTTAAGGGAATTATTAACCAGTCGGGGATTCTGACCGGAATAGAGGGGATCAAACCTCCATTACGGCTTTCTGTCACTCCATATCTTTCCGGCTATGTGGAAAAAAATCCCGATTACAAAGAGTGGCAGTTTTCCTATAACTACGGCGCCGACCTGAAATACGGAATCAACCAGAGCTTCACTCTGGACATGACCCTGATCCCCGATTTCGGGCAGGTACCGTCAGACGACAAGGTGTATAATTTCTCGCCGTTTGAAATCCGCTATGATGAACAGCGACAGTTTTTTACCGAAAGCGTTGAATTGTTTGACAAAGGGGGGATTTTTTATTCCCGGAGGGTGGGTAGTACACCGGAAGGATATGGGGAGGTCTATGAACAGCTTGACAGCAATGAGGTTGTCAAAGAAAATCCAATGCAAACCAAGTTGATCAACGCGACAAAGGTTTCGGGCCGGACCAGCAAAGGACTTGGGATCGGAGTTTTCAACGGGATGTCGGCAAATACCTGGGCAACGATTGAGGACACTGTAACCGGTGAGAAACGGCGCTTTCTAACCCAGGGGTTTACCAACTACAATATGTTCGTATTTGATCAGGCGCTTAAAAACAACTCCTTCTTTTCCGTTCTTAACACGAACCTGTACCGTACTGACGTCGGGTATTGTGCCAATGTGTCGGGGATCGACTTCAGGTTTGCCAATAAAGCCTATACCCATTCGGCAACCGGTAATCTCTTTATCAGTCAACTATATAACGCTCATGGATCTCCTGATGTGGGATACCATTACCAGTGGGAGGCAGGAAAGATCAGTGGGAATTTCCGGTATTTATGGGTTCAGATCCTGGAGAATGATACCTATGACCCCAATGCCCTGGGATTTGATCCCCAGAACAACCGGTTCACAAACGTCCTGAACCTGGAATACAACATCTATGAACCTTTCTGGAAAGTGCTGGATTGGTACAATTGGGTAACCTTCGTCTATTCTACCCTGTATACAGGACTCAACTTCACCTCCTTTGAGATTGAAGCAGAAACCCGCACGACTACTCAGAAATACCTGACGCTGGGGAGTGGTTTTGAAATCAAACCCGACGGATACGATTATTACGAACCCCGGGTGGAAGGCTGGAAGTACTGCACTCCGGGATATGCTGGAATTGGCCTATTTGTATCAACTGACTACCGGAAGAAATTGGCTCTTGACGTCAACCTGTCCTATGCCTATTCAGCCCGCTACCTTACTTCTTATTTTGAGTTGGAATTGGAGCCGAGGTACCGTCCAAATGACAGATTGCTTTTTATCTATTCATTCTACATGGACCGGTTGAACAACGATGCCGGTTACGTGTTCGATTCGCTGAATGCCTCGCAACAGGAGGTGATCCTTTTTGGCCGCCGCGACATCCAGACCATCACAAATGTGCTGGAAGCGAATTACATGCTCCGCAGCAATATGAGCCTGAATCTGCGGGTTCGTCAATATTGGGTTTGGGCTCATTACCTCTCCTTTTATACCCTTCAGCCGGATGGTTTCTTACATCCTGCAAATTACAACGGAAACCAGGACGTTGATTTCAATCTGTTCAACATCGATCTCGGATTTATCTGGAATTTTGCTCCCGGAAGCCAGTTATCCTTCCTCTGGAAAAATGCGGTCAACACCTTTGACGACATCATAGATTACAGTTTCTTCCGGAACCTTGATAAAACCCTCAGCTCCCCGGCTGCGAACAGTTTCTCCATCCGGGTACTCTATTATATAGATGCGATGTATTTTAAGAAGAAAGTAAAATAACAAGCAACCCTATAGCGTTTTTCATGTTTAACTATACAAAGTATTAAGGACATTATGAAAAATTATACACTCCCACTTTTTTTAGCCATTTGTTTTGTGGTGTTCAGTCCGGTTCTCACCAGCGCCCAACATGATAATAATCAACCTAACCGAAAGGTAATTATGCATCAGGAGGTACCTGATGACCCTTACCTGCCATATAGTTCTGCAGAATCCAACACTTCTCCTGCACAATTCCATAAAAGCGCAATTTTTACCATGACCCAGGTAAATGTGAACGCAAACGGAGAAAATATTATCGGAGATGCGGCAAACGAACCTTCTATTGCCCTGGATCCCACAAACCCCGACAAGATGGTCATCGGCTGGCGTCAATTTGACAATGTGAACAGTAATTTCAGGCAGGCCGGTTACGGATATACGTCCGACGGCGGACAAACATGGACTTTTCCCGGTGTCATCGAGCCCGGTATTTTCCGTTCCGACCCCGTGCTGGATTATGATTCGGAGGGAATCTTTTATTATAACAGTCTGACCTCTCAAAGCTCGGTTTACTCATGTAATGTGTTTAGAAGCACTGATGGGGGCGCAGGATGGGATGCAGGGATTTATGCGCACGGTGGGGATAAGCAATGGATGACCCTCGACCGGAGCGGCGGAGTGGGTGCAGGTAACATTTACTCATTCTGGACAATGTATTACAGTTCCTGCCTCCCCGGGGCATTTACCCGGTCAACAAACGGAGGTAACAGCTATGAACCCTGCGTGATGGTAGACGGGAATCCTTACTGGGGAACTATGACAGTAAACAATGACGGGGAATTATATATTGCAGGTGCTGGAGAATGGGGAGGAATTGTAGTGGCAAAATCCTCTTCTGCCCAGGTTCCGGGGGGCACAGTTGACTGGGATTTTTCCACCGAAGTCGATATGGATGGCTCCCTCGGAGGATGGTCGCCGGTGAATCCGGAAGGATTGCTTGGCCAGGCCAATGTGGATGTGGACCGTTCGACGGGGGCGGGACAGGGGAATGTATATGTACTCGCCACTGTAGAGCGATATTCGAACGGAGATCCGGCTGATGTCATGTTTGCCGGGAGTACGGATGGCGGGCTCACCTGGAGTTCCCCTGTCAGGATCAACGACGATCCGGGTACGAACGACTACCAGTGGTTCGGCACTATGTCTGTGGCTCCGAACGGCCGGATTGATGTGGTCTGGCTCGATACCCGTGAAGCTCCTTCAGGCACTTACCTTTCTGCTTTGTACTACTCTTATTCCGATGACCAGGGGGAAACCTGGTCGGTCAATGAAAAACTATCCGACTTGTTCGACCCACATTCAGGCTGGCCACAGCAACAGAAAATGGGGGATTATTTCGATATGGAATCGGATGAAACGGGAGCACGTCTCGCCTGGGCCAACACATTAAACGGGGAACAGGATGTTTATTACAGTTATATTATACCCCAATATACCGGCATCGACAACGACCCGAATTATCAGGACTTGCTGTCACTTGCCTGTTTCCCTAATCCCTGCCATGGTCAAACAACCATCAGGTATATCATTCCAGTGTCCAGTTTCGTCAAGCTTGATATCTGTAGCATCTATGGCAAAGAGGTCCGGCCCCTCGTCAATGAAGTCCAGCAACCGGGCTTGTATTCCGTGGATTATTCCACCGGTACACTTCCGGCAGGTTACTACTATTGCCGGTTAACTGCCGGATCAAACGTAATAACCACCGGGCTTGTGGTGATAAAGTAAATTGCGCATGAATTGTCATGTATTGCCATTTATTGCCATATATTGCCATGAATTGCCATCAATCTTTAAACGTCCCTCGTCCTACGTCTCACGTCCTTCGTCCCTCGTCCTACGTCTCAGGTCTCACGCTTAGCTCTAACCATCGGTCTCCCTTAGTATCCAATTCCTGCAAAACTGCTGCAAAGCGGTTGGATCTTTCCTGTAATTCCTCCGGAGTGAGTGCGCCGGAATGAAGTGCTGCTTCTATGGTCGCCTTTTCGGCTTCCAACTCCCCGATTTCCCGCTCCAGGGTTTCCAGTTCCTGCTTCTCTTTGAACGTCATTTTTTTCGGATCTACGGGTTTGTTTAACGGTTTCGCAGGCGCGGATGGCTTTTCAGCTGCTTTTACCTGTCGCTTCCGACGTTCGCTATAATCCCGGTACTGGGTATAGTTCCCCGGAAAATCTTTGACCACCCCATTTCCTTCAAAGACAAACAGATGATCCACGATCTTGTCGAGGAAATACCGGTCGTGTGTGACCACGAGTACGCATCCGTTGAACGATTCGAGGTACTCCTCAAGGACGTTGAGTGTGAGGATGTCGAGGTCGTTGGTAGGTTCATCGAGAATGAGGAAGTTCGGACTATGCATCAGTACCGTGACGAGATAGAGGCGCCGCTTCTCCCCGCCGCTGAGTTTGTATACCGGCTGATGATGAACCGGATAGGGAAACAGAAAGTAGTTCAGGAATGCTGCGGCTGAGATGGTATCGCCGTTACCCAGTTTTACCACATCGGCGATCTCCCGTACTACATCGATCACCTTGGTATCGGGATTGAAAGAGATCCCTTTCTGGTTGTAATAGCCAAACCGAATGGTCTCCCCTTTTTTTACAGATCCCCTTGCCGGCCGGAGTTTTCCGGTGATGATGTCGAGAAAAGTCGATTTGCCGGTTCCGTTATTCCCGATGATGCCGATTTTCTCATTCCGTTTGAAGGTGAAAGTAAATCCCTTCAGGATGGGCAAGTCGTCCCAGGAAAAAGATACATCGTTGACTTCGAGGATCTTTTTTCCCATCCTGCTACCCTCAATATGGATCTTCATCCGTTCATCCGGTGTTTTCCTTCCGGCGGTCTCCTTCAGCCCGTAAAAACTATCGATCCGGGCTTTTGCTTTGGTGGTGCGGGCTTTGGGCATCCTGCGCATCCACTCCTGTTCCTTTCGCAGCAGGTTCTTGGCTTTTTCGGTCTCCTTAGTCAGGATATCTAATCTTTCAGGCTGCTTTTCGAGGAAGTAAGAGTAACCTCCCCGGTAGCGATGGATGCCGGTGTGGTCCAACTCTAAAATTTCGTTGCACACCCGGTCGAGAAAATACCGGTCGTGTGTGACCATGATAAAGGTGATCTTCCGATTTGAAAGGTGTTCCTCGAGCCATTCAATCATTTCGACATCCAGGTGGTTGGTGGGTTCATCGAGGATCATGAAGTCGGGTTCCGTAATAAGCACCTTGGCCAGTGAGATCCGCTTTTTCTGCCCGCCCGAGAGTTCTCCAATCTGTTTCTCCAGTTCCGGGATCTGAAGCCGGGAAAGGATCTGTTTGATTCGGGTTTCATATTCCCAGCCGTTGAGGGCATCCATCCGTTCGATGGCCTGGTGGATTTCGGTTTTATCCTCCCCGCGAACTGCCTGCTCGTACCGGTAAATCGCAGACAGCACTTCGTTGGAGGTGATATAGACTTCATTGAAGACCGTATGGGAGGGGGTCAGGTCGGGTTCCTGTTTCAGGTATCCAAGCGAGGCCTTGTTGAAAAGTGTCACACTTCCGGCATCGGTGGGTTCAAGTCCGGCTATGATGTTCAGCAGACTGGTTTTTCCGGCGCCATTACGGGCGATCAGAGCTACTTTCTGAAACTGGCTGATCACAAAGGAGATATCCTCGAAGAGCACGTTGTCTCCGTAACTACGGGAAAGGTGTTCGACGGTGAGAATGGTGGACATGCAGGCGGTTATTGACGCCGGCAAAGATAAGTTGTTTTAATATTGTGAATAAGTACTTTGGTAATTGTACATGGCAAATAAAGAAAATTAGTTATTTTGCAGCCTGTTTTAAACAAACTGAAATAGATGCACAATCATATGAAAAATCAAACGCCCCTGGCGGTGATCTTTTTGGTATTTTTCGGATCATCCGTCTTTTGCCAAACAGCTTCGCTCCCTACTGTAACAGCTAATCCGGGAGAAAACGTAACGCTGCCCATTACCGTTACGAACTTTATAAATATTGGCGCGATTACTCTGTATATCCAGTTTGATCCAGCCGTCCTGACGTTTATCACGTTGACAGGACAGCCTTCAGGGACTCTGGCGGGCATTATTGGGGGCAACATCCTGAGCATAGCTTGGTCGGACCTCACGCCTCTGACGATCAGCAGCGGAACCCTGATGAACCTGGTATTTACATACAACGGCCCGGGAACCAGCCCATTGACGTTTCTTCCGGGTTGTGAGGTCGCTCAGATGGTGGGAATTATTCCGATCCCGATAGTAGTAGCGTACACCAATGGACTGGTCTCACCCAATCTGTCAAATCCTACCAAAGCCACCCTGCTTGCACCCTGTGCAATCACCGGCACAGCGGTTTCCGTTCCCATAAAATACGAAGGGTTTGGCAGTAATGTGGGATCGATAACCCAGAAGATCCAGTATGATCCTGCAAAACTTACTTATACCAGTGTTACGATGACAGGCAACCTGGCAGGCGGAAGCGCTAACGCCAGTGGGGGTATCATCACCATTGCATGGTCTAATCCATCCGGCGCTTCAATCAATTACCCCGGTAACCAGTTTATCCTGAATTTTATCTACACCGGAACCACAGCCACCAACCTGATCTTTTATCCCGGGTGCCTCATTACAACCAATGCGACAGTCAACATACCGGTTAGTTATTTCGACGGGACCATAACCCCCTCTCTGGTTCCTTCCCCTCCTGTAGTGACAGTCGTAGATGGTTGTGGAAGTTCCGTACTCACAGCCAGCGGAGTTCCAGGCGCTTCCTTTGCCTGGAGTACGGGGGCTACCACCGCCTCCATCACAGTTTACACACCCGGGGCTTACACCGTTACTCAATCCCTGGGCGGTTGTACCAGTCCTTCGGGAACAGGCACGGCTGCACCAATCATTGTTCCGGCTCCAACCGTGTCAGTCGCGAACAACTTTGGATATTCCATCCTGACGGCCGGTGGATATACCGGGAGCCTTTTATGGAGTACAGGAGCCTCTACTGCTTCCATTACCGTAACTACTGCCGGCACCTACACGGTAACACAAACCGTGAGTGGTTGCACGAGTCCGCCAGGCAGTGGTACCGCAGCTCCTATCACGGGCTATAACGTTTCGGGACAGGTAAAGTATGACAACACGCCAGGAACTCCGCTAAACGGTGTCAATGTTGAGTTAAAGAACCCTGCAACAGGCGCAACGATTGCCACTGCAACGACTGCCCCGGGTGGTTCCGGTCAACAAGGATTTTACTCCTTCGACAACCTGGCGCCAGGAAGTTACCGGTTAGCAGCCAATTACAACGGCACCTGGGGAGGTAACAATGCCACCGATGCTTTAGACGTTCAGTTGAACCTTGTCGGAATGTGGCCGTTGTATTTTCTAAAAGCTATCGTGGCAGATGTGAGTGCAAGTGGAACTATTACTTCGCTGGATGCTCTTTTAATCAAACAACGGGTGGTTGCAATCATCACATCGTATCCTGCAGGTGACTGGAAATTTACTGATACGACGTTTACTGTTTCTACGAATGCCAGTATTTTATTGAAAGCTCTCTGTACGGGTGATGTAAATGGGTCCCATATCCCTTAGACTTTATTGATCCAAAGAAACCGTGGATAACAAAAGCCCCTCCCTAGCGGGGGCGGGATTGGGGAGGGGTGAGCGGAAAACGGGAGTCGAACCCGCGACCCTCAGCTTGGGAAGCTGATG
The DNA here is from genome assembly GCA_043806735.1 of bacterium. GTDB lineage: Bacteria > Bacteroidota > Bacteroidia > Bacteroidales > FEN-979 > QYOJ01. The sequence continues at coordinate 61,411 of JAZDGR010000023.1, forward strand.
CTCTACCAACTGAGCTACTTCCGCGATTCGGCTGCAAAATTACACAATTTCATTTCCAGTATTTTATCTTTGTAATAAAAAACAGCCTATGCCGCTTCCTAACCTGGTTATCCTCCTGTCGTTTACAGTTCTTGGAGTTGCTATGTTCGTTCTCGGCGCCCGGTACCGGGGCCAGAGAATCAAATTCTGGGGAAAACCTACTATCGAAAACGTATATTTTGTCACGGGAAAAGTCAGCCTGTTCTCTTCCTGGGGGCTTTTGCTGTTGAAGTCGATCCTCACCCGGTGGAACTGGAATCAGGTGCCTGAAGGAGTTGCCTGGTTTGCAGCGCTGCTGAGTTGCCTCGGAACAGGGATCATGATTGTATCCTTTTACGATCTGGGAGCTTCCGTGCGGGTCGGACTTCCTGAAACGGTTACAAACCTGCAGACAAAAGGCATCTACCGGATCAGCCGGAATCCCATGTACCTGGGAGTATTCCTGGTCTGTATCGCTTCCTCCACCTTCTTTCCAAACCCGGTCAACCTTGGTTTGGCGTTGTACGGTATGATCATTCATCATCGCATCATCCTGGGGGAAGAAAAGTTCCTTGAGGAACGGTTTGGCCCCGAATGGCAGCGATATAAAGAACGGGTGCGCAGATACGTATAATACAAGCGTCAAGTTTCAAGGAATTCAATATTTGTTCGTATTTTCACATCTTTATATCACAAAAATCGCGTGGGATGGATTTCTCTGATAAAACAATTCTGGTTGTGGATGACGACAAGGATTTTTGCTTCCTGATCCGTATGATGTTTAAGAAAACTAGGGCAAAACTAGTGTTTGCCTATGACGGGAAGGAGGCTATCCGGATCATCCGGAATTCCTTCCCTTCGGAACCGGTATCCGTGGTCCTTCTCGACATCCAGATGCCCAGAATTAGCGGGTATACGGTCATTGAAACATTGAAGGAACTACAACCTGATCTCCCGGTTCTTGCACTCACTGCCTTTGGTATGACAGGAGAACGGGAGAAGTGCCTGAAACTAGGTTTTGACGAATATCTCGCGAAGCCTTTTGAAGAACAGGATCTTTTTACCATTATCCGTCGATTAACGAACAAGCGTCTATGAAAGAAAAAAAACCTGATTCCGGGATCCTGGAGGAATTAAGGGAAAGCAAGCGAATGCTTGAAACCCTCATTTCGAATCTTCCCGGTGTCGCTTACCGTTGTAAAAACGATCAGAACTGGACTATGGAGTTCATCAGTGTCGGATGCTTCGACTTAACCGGGTATTCCGCTGATGATCTGATTCACAACAAAAAACTTCCGTACAATGACCTGATCGTGAGCGAGGACCGGGAACGAATCTGGCAGGAAGTGGAAGAACGAGTGCATAAGCATCTTCCGTTTATCCTGGAATACAGGATACGAACAGCCGATCAGAAAATCAAATGGGTCTATGAAAAAGGGAGAGGGGTGTTCTCAAACCAGCAAGAATTGTTGTTTTTAGAAGGATTTATCACCGATATTACCGAGGAAAAAAGGTCACACCAGGTTGGCAATGTCGTCTTCCAGATCTCAAAGGCAAGTTATACCGTTACCTCTATAGATGAGTTTCTTCCAATTATACACCGGGAACTCGGGAAGATTCTTGATACCACAAATTTCTTTGTGGCCATGTACGACAAGGCAACCAACTCCATCACCCTCCCCTATCACGTGGATTTCAAGGATAAATTTGCCTCCTTCCCTGCAGGAAAAACCATGACCGGACATGTCATCCAGGAAAAAAGGCCAATTCTGGCAACAGAACAGGACATGCTGAAACTGGTTGAAGATGGAGTGATTGAAATGATTGGGGCTCCTTCGAAAGTGTGGATGGGGGTTCCCCTTATGGTCAATAATGAAGTGATCGGGGTACTTGTCGTGCAAAACTATTCAGATCCTAAAAGCTATACGGAAGAAGACCTGGACCTCCTGACATTTGTTTCCAACCAGGTTGCCGGTCTGATCAGGAGACTGCGGGCTGAAGAGAAGCTGCTTGAAGAGCGCGCCTATCTTGACCAGCTTTACCAAAGTTCGACGGAAGCCATCGTCATGATTGACAATCATGGTATTGTCAAATCGATCAACAAAGAATTCACGAGATTGTTCGGTTATACCCAGGAGGATCTTAAGGGAAAAATCCTTGATGACACCATCGTTCCGAAGTACCTGCATGATGAAGGAGTAAGAAGTACCAACCGCGCTCTCACAAACGAACGGGTGGAGATGGAATCGGTCAGACAGCACAAGAACGGGTTGCTGATTGATGTCTCCATTCTCGTAACACCCATCTTTATCGAAGGACAAATTGTAGGCGCTTATGGCATCTACCGCGACATCACCGAACGAAAACGGATCGAAAAAAGCCTCGTTCTCGCCAAAGAGAAAGCTGAAGAGTCGGACCGGTTGAAGTCGGCTTTCCTTTCCAATATGTCGCATGAGATCCGGACACCGATGAATGCCATCCTGGGATTCTCGAGCCTGCTTTCCGATCCTGATACGACCCCGGAAGAACGGGAAGAGTATATCAACATAATCAAAGAACGCGGCAACGACCTGATGAGAATCATCAGCGACATCATTGACGTAGCCAAAATTGAATCAGGCCAGTTGAACATCAGTATCAAGGATTGCAAAGTCAACCAGCTGATGAACGACCTCCATGCCGTATTTAAACTAAGCATGCAGAAACAGGGGAAGGTACAAGTCGATCTGAGAACATCCCTGGAAAGTAACGATCTTGATTTTACCATCCTTTCCGATCCCCAGCGACTCCGCCAGGTAATCTCAAATTTGTTGGAGAACGCGATAAAATTTACCGAAACCGGAACTATTGAATTCGGCTATTCCATCCGCAACGATTTCGGCATGGGGAAATCAATCATCTTCTTCGTCAGGGATACCGGTATCGGCATTCCGCCAGAGATGCATACGGTTATCTTTGAACGTTTCCGGCAGGTAGACGACTCCCATACACGAAAATATGGAGGTACGGGTTTGGGATTAACAATCTGCAAAAACGTGGTTCACCTGATGGGAGGAGATCTTCTCGTGGAATCAGAGGTTGGGAAAGGAACTTTGTTTAAGCTGGTTCTTCCGATGTGGACAATCACCCCTGCAAAAGAAGAACCTTCACCGGCAAAACCGAAAATCCTGCAACAAGCGTGGAAAGACAAAGTGATCCTTGTCGCGGAAGACGAAGAGTCAAATTTCACTTTCCTTGACCATATCCTGAAACGTACGGGAGTCAGATTACTGTGGGCAAAAAACGGTGTAGAAGCTGTAAATATGGCTCATTCCGAGAAGGTGGACCTGATTCTCATGGATATCCGTATGCCGGGAATGGATGGATACGAAGCAACAGAGCTGATCAAAAAGGAGCGCAAAGACCTGCCCGTTGTCGCACAAACTGCCTATGCCCTGAAAGGCGAAAAAGAGCTTAGCATCTCGGCCGGATGTGACGATTACATATCAAAACCGATCGACATCCAGGAGCTCATGACCGTTTTAGATAAATATCTCAACAGATGACAAGACCTGCCAACATTTTACTGGTCGAGGATGAACGCATTGATATGGAACTTGCACTGGCCGCATTTCGCCCGGTAAGACTTGGCAACACCATCCGGATTGCGACCACTGGAGAAGAAGCCCTGGATTATATTTTTGGTAAGGGGAAATATGTAGACCGAAAAGAATTTCTACTCCCCGACCTCATCCTGCTTGATCTGAATATACCCGGAATCAATGGATTTGATTTAACGTGAGACGTAAGACGTAAGATGTAAGAGGATGAAGAGAAGGTTGAGAAGTTTTGGATTTGCGTTCCGGGGATTGGTTCTCTTGTTCAGTGGTCAGCCGAATGCCTGGATTCACCTGTTTGCAGCAGTTGGAGTAATAGCGGCAGGGATTGCACTGGATATTACAGCAACAGAGTGGTTACTGGTTGTATTTGCCATCGGTTTTGTCTTCACTGCCGAGTTATTCAATTCTGCCATCGAGGAACTCGTCAACATCGTGTCGCCTGACCGGAATTCCGCTGCCGGAAAGATCAAGGATCTGGCCGCCGGAGGGGTGCTGTTGGCTGCGATAACCGCTGCAGTCATCGGATCCATTATTTTTATCCCAAAAATCCTTTCTCTTTTTTAACGAACACTGATGACACAGAAGCCTTCGGCAACACAGATAAGCACGGATTTTCGCTATTTCGCTACTTGTTATGATCCTCATTGCTGACAGTGGTTCCACTAAAACCTTCTGGGCTTTGGTTGTGGAAGGAATCGAAAAGAAGATCATCCAGACACAGGGTTTGAACCCCTATTTTACCTCGCCCGGCCAGATCAAAGAGATCCTTCACGAAGAGCTGGTTCATAACCTGGTGTGTGATGAGATCACGGATATCTTTTTCTATGGTGCGGGATGTTCAACAGAGAATAACAACAACCTGGTCGGTGAGCAGCTCAGGAAATTCTTCAGAAAAGCCGGGATCAACGTTTTTCATGATATTCTTGGTGCCGCCCGGGCCTTGTTCGGAAACAGGGACGGCATTGCATGTATCCTTGGAACAGGATGCAATTCCTGCTTTTATAACGGAACAGAGGTGTTCTCCGAAATCCCATCGCTTGGGTATCTGTTCGGAGACGAAGGAGCCGGTTCTTCGCTCGGAAAGAAGTTATTGGCGAAATATCTGAAAAAGGAGCTTCCGGAAGAGTTGAAAACGGCTTTCGATCAGGCTTACCGGTTCCGGCTCGAAGACATCCTGAATTCCCTCTACAACAAGCCATTTCCCAATCGTTACCTGGCTTCGTTCAGCCCGTTCATTCATGCACATATAAATCATCCTGTAATTCACGACCTGGTTTATTTTTCCTTTGTGGAATTCTTTGAGACACATGTCACGAAGTATGCCCATTATGCATCCCATCCGACAGGATTTATCGGGTCCATCGCATTTTACTACCAGGATATATTACGCGAAGCAGCCGCTTCCGAATCCATCACGGTATCGAAGATCCTGCAATCGCCGGTTCAGGGATTGATTGAGTACCATTTAACATAATTTACGATTTCGTCTAGGTTTTCTGGCTCAAACCATGTTATCTCTTTGTCCCTGTTAAACCAGGTAAGTTGCCGTTTGGCATAACGCCGTGTGTTTGTTTTAATCTTTTCAACCGCAGTCGGGAAATCTGTTTTCCCATCCATAAAATCAAACAGTTCTTTGTATCCGACTGTGTTCAACGCGTTCAGATGTCTGAACGGGTACAGGGAACGGGCCTCCTCAAAAAGTCCGGAAGCAATCATCTGATCGACTCGGAGGTTGATCTTCGTATAAAGCTTTTGACGGTCCGTATTCAACCCAATCTTTACGGTCCTGAAGGGCCGGATTCGGGGTCGGGATTTCCGAAAAGAGGAATAGGGCCTTCCCGTGGTGAGGCACACTTCCAGCGCCCGGAGCAGGCGTTTCGGGTTGTGTTTATCCACGATCCGGAAATAATCCGGATCCAGTTCCCGGAGCTGATCCTGCAAGCGTTCCACACCTTCTGATTCCAATTTCTTATTAAGCTGGCCCCGGAGGCCGGGATCCGGATCGGGAAGGTCATCAATGCCATGCGTAACTGCATGGATGAAAAGACCGGATCCGCCGGCCAGGATCACGAAATTACTCCTGGAAAAGAGCTTTTCTGTCAGCTTCATGACATCGGCTTCAAAACGGTAAACATTATAGGGATCGTGCACTGATAGAAATCCGATCAGGTGATGCGGTATGACGGCCAGTTCCTCTGCAGTGGGCCGTGCGACCCCGATGGCAAGTTCGCGGTAAAACTGCCGGGAATCGCAGGAAATGATCTCTGCTGACAACTTTTTGGCTAGCTCAATGGCAACGCGGGTTTTCCCGATGGCAGTGGGTCCTGTGACAACCACAAGAGATGGAGAAAGATCATTCATCGTCGGAGCCGTCGCCGTGCCCGGAATATTTCATTCCGATTTGATCAATGTTATCGTAATCCTCAATGTGGTCCATTCCTTCGTTAAGATCTTCGACTTCATCGGTATCCCCATCGGATTCCTCCAGGTCTTCATCGTCAACATCCGCGGTGGCTTTTGTTTTTTTGCGCGACGGTACTTCTTCCTCCGGCTTCTCGCCGAATAAAAAGTCAACCAGGTTGCCTTCGATCTTTGCGATCTCCGATTCATCTTCTTCGATCCCATCAAGCTTGGACAATGCCGGGAGGTCAGGCAAAACCAGTTTAGGCCGTATCTCTTCTGTTTTCTTTTCTTCCCGAACGGGTGGTGCAATGATAACCTCCGGTTTCTTTGGAAGTTCGCCGACCCATTTTACACATCTGGGGAAGAAATCTTCGCCGTTTGAATCTGTGATCTTGATCAATTCGATCAGAAAGGTATAATTGGTTTTCCCTTGAAACTCATAGATCAGGCGTTGGTGCGGATCTTCAATGAAATCCTTGAGTTTTGAATCCTTCATCCGTCTGGGAGTCAGGGTCACCATAACCATATCATCCAATTCCGGATCATACCGTTTCACCTGTTTCTCCACCGTATGGAGACTGATCTCCTTGTCCTTCTTGTATTTCTTATCCGTAAGAAAGAAAGATGCCTGCTTACAAAGGAATAAATCCGCGGATTCCAGCAGGCACATGTGAAAATCCAGAAATTTCTGACTGGGTTGTATCACCACCTCCCGAAGGAATTCTTCGTATTCTTCCGACGTAATCTTAAACCGGTAAACTAACATTCCTCAGATCTTCAAATTCAACTCCAAATATAAATATTATTCAGTTACTCTTTTCAGTCCCAGTTTTTGACCCTCCGCAAGCATAAACCCGTATGCTGCCGCATATTCATTAGGGATCTCCCCTTCCAGGATCGCTTCCGTAATGGCATTTTTGATGATTCCGACGGTTTTCGACGGAGGGATCCCGAATGTTTCCATGATCAACTCTCCGCTTACCGGAGGCTGCCAGTTCCGTAACCGGTCCTTCTCATCGATCTCTTCGAGTTTCTGACGGACAATCCCGAAATTCTCCAGAAATCGCTTTACCTTATTCGGATTTTTCGAGGTGATATCCGCTTCACACAGCATCATAAGGTCATCGATGTCGTCACCTGCTTCAAAGAGCAGTCGGCGCACGGCCGAGTCGGTTACGATATCCTCCGCAAGCACGATGGGCCGGAGGTGAAGGAATACCAGTTTCCCGACATACTTCATCTTTTCATTCATCGGAAGGCGGAGTTTCCGGAAAATCTGAGGAACCATTTTAGCTCCTTTGAAATCATGTGCATGGAACGTCCAGCCAGTCCCGGGAACAAACTTCTTTGTGACCGGCTTTGCAATATCATGCAGGATAGCTGCCCACCGGAGCCAAAGGTCATCGGAACCGGTGGCAACGGTATCCAGCACAGCCAGTGTATGAAAAAAATTATCCTTGTGCCCTTTTCCATCGATGATGGCGGTTCCTTTCAACTCAGACATCTCCGGGAAAATCAGCCTGAGTAGACCTGTCTCCTCCAGCATGATGAACCCCACTGATGGCTTTGGCGAAAGAATGATCAGATTCAGCTCATCCGTAATTCGTTCGGCCGAAACGATGGAAATCCGTTCTGCGTTACGGTGAATGGACGAGTAGCAGCCGGGATCGATTGTAAAGTCAAGCTGCGCGGAAAAACGGATAGCCCGCATCATCCGCAGGGGATCATCCGAAAAAGTTATATCCGGGTCCAACGGCGTACGAATGACCCTATCTTTAATATCCTGCAAACCATGGAAAGGATCAAGGAACTCTCCGTAGTGGTTGGAGTCAAGGTCTAAAGCCATGGCGTTGATGGTAAAGTCGCGTCGACGCTGGTCATCTTCCAGCGTTCCGTCCTCCACAATCGGCTTTCGCGAATCCAACCGGTAAGATTCCTTCCGGGCCCCGACGAATTCGATCTTCCAACCCTGATACCAGAACATGGCTGTTCCGAAATTCTTGAAGAATTTGACTTCTATTTCTTTCCCCAGCTTTGCCGCTACCTCGTGGGCAAAATCGATCCCATTTCCCAACACCACGATATCGATATCCTGTTTGTTGTCACGATGAAGAAGCATATCCCTGACAAACCCACCGATAACATAGGCCGGTGTCCCTTGGGATGATGCAACTTGTGACAGTACGTGAAATAAATGATTGTTAATATATTTCCTTAATCCGGAGCGGGTGTTCATCATGGTGTAAAAATAGTAAAAACCTTTTTTCCTGAAATCTTGTCTCATACAAAGATTTGATTATTTTTGGGAAAAAGATATTCTTATGTTCAGAGGACTTTTACCGCGCGAATATGCTTTTTACGATTATTTCGAGAAGCTTATGAGCATCAACATTGCCATCAGTGATGAATTTCTGGCGTTCGTGAAAGAAAAAAAGCATCCGGAAGTGGCCACAAAAGCGATCAAACGACTGGAACGGGAAGCGGATAGGCTAACCCACGAATGTACCGATTTGCTGCACCGGACCTTCATTACCCCGATTGATCGGGACCAGATCCACGAGCTGATCATCGGGTTGGATAATTTTGCTGATCAGATGAACGCCGCCACGTTTCGGATGTTCTATTACGGCATTGAAGAAATCCGGCACGAAACGCTGGACTTTGCAAAGATCATCAGCCAATGTAATTCGGAACTGGAAAGCGCTGTCATCGGACTCAGGAACATCAAAAAAAACAGCAAATCCATCCGGGGGAAATGCAGTCACATTCACGAACTGGAAAACCAGGCCGACGACATTTCCAGAGTGGCAGTCACTGAATTGTTCAAGACAAACGACATTTTGATGATCATCAAATGGAAAGAGGTTTTTGAACGGCTGGAAAAAGCGGTAGACCGCATGGAACGTGTCGCCAATACCATTGAAAGTATCCTCATCGACAACGCTTAATACCCTGGTACCCTCCAACCCGCAAACCCATGGATTCAGTCCTTGTAATAGTTATTGTTGCCATAGCGGTCGCTCTGCTATTCGATATCATCAACGGATTTCATGACGCAGCCAATTCCATTGCGACCATCGTTTCAACCAAAGTGCTTTCGCCAAAATTTGCCGTTTTCTGGGCAGCCTTTTTCAACTTTGCCGCTATGTTCGTATTTGCACCCAAGGTGGCCAATACCATTTCGAAAATCGTCATCATCGATGCGGCCGACCCTGCGTTTATTTATGTGATACTTACCGGCTTGCTGGGAGCAATTATCTGGGACCTGATCACCTGGTGGTATGGATTACCCTCCAGTTCTTCACATGCTCTCATTGGAGGGCTTGTAGGTGCAGGATTGGCATACAAAGGCGCTGAGATCATCCAGTGGAAGAAAGTGATCGAAACAGCGACGTTCATCCCGATAGCTCCCTTAATCGGAGTGGCTCTCGGTTTCCTGCTGATGGTTCTGCTGATCTGGATATTTCACAGGATGTCGCAGAAAAAAGTCGATAACATTTTCCGCCGCGGACAGATTCTGTCGGCCGCACTTTATTCTTTAGGCCACGGGGGCAACGATGCCCAGAAGACGATGGGGGTGATTGTCGCCATTCTTGTGGCCGCAGGTATTTTTACCCCGGATGTCAAGCTTTCCCTCATGAGTTGGAATACCTTATGGATCATCCTTTCCTGCCACGTTGCCATGGCAATTGGTACCGGGATCGGCGGGTGGAGGATCGTGAAAACCATGGGCATGAAGTTAACCAAACTTAAACCTGTTCATGGCTTTGCGGCAGAGACTTCCGGGGCACTGACGATCTTTCTCGCTACCAGTCTGGGGATCCCCATTTCCACTACCCACACCATCGCGGGCTCCATCATCGGGGTTGGATCGGTGACCACTTTCTCGAACATCAGATGGAAAATTGCCATGAATATTGTGCTGGCCTGGATTCTTACCATTCCAGCATCTGCCATCGTTTCAGCGCTTTGCTTCTGGCTGGCACAAGCCCTCCACGCCGGATTTTAATCGTGGCAGATATTCCTTAGTTAAACAGTGCCTGATAAAATGGTGAAGTTTTTTCCATTATTTTTGTGAAGTAATTCACATGATAAACCTTAACTAAATTATTCAACTATGGCAAAAAGAACCCTTGTTGCGATGCCGGGCGACGGCATCGGGAAAGTCGTGCTGGAAGAGGCGATCCGCGTGTTGGATGCGGCGGGATTTAATGCCCGGTACGTGCACGGAGATATTGGCTGGGACTTTTGGTGCAAAGAAGGCAATCCCCTCCCCGACCGTACCCTGAAACTACTCGAAGAACACAAGATCGGGCTTTTCGGAGCTATCACTTCAAAACCGAAAGACAAAGCAGAAGCGGAATTGGCCAAAGAGCTGAATGGGAAAGGGTATGTCTATTACAGTCCGATTGTCGGGTTGCGCCAGCACTTCGATCTCGACATCTGTATACGCCCCTGCAAGACCTTTAAAGGGAATCCTCTGAATTTTGTCCGGCGCGGCCCGGGCGGCGTGATCGAAGAGCCGGTGATCGACACCATGATCTTCCGTCAGAACACCGAAGGGCTCTATGGGGGTGTCGAATGGACAAATCCTCCCGATCAGGTCTATGACGCCTTGATGACACACAAGAAGTTTCGCGACAATTTTGCCTGGTGCCCACGGCCCGAGCTGGCTGTTTCCACACGGATCTTTACCCGGAAATACACGACACGGATTGTCAGAGCTGCCTTTGAATATGCCAAGGCAAAAGGGTTCGGCTCGATTACCGTGTGTGAAAAGCCGAATGTGATCCGCGAAACCTCCGGAATGATGCTGAAGATTGCCCAGGATCTCTCGAAAAATGAATACCCGGGCATCAAAGTAGTTGATACCAACATTGACGCACAGATGATGTGGCTGACCAAGAATCCGGAGATCTACCATGTGATCGTCGCCGGTAACATGTTCGGAGATATCGTTTCAGATGGTTTTGCCGGACTGGTAGGCGGACTTGGATTTGCCTGCAGTGCGAACATTGGGCCGGAAGTATCTGTCTTTGAACCCACGCACGGATCGGCTCCCAAGTATGCCGAATTCAATCCGTCGATCGTGAATCCGGTCGCGATGATTCTTTCCGCCTGTATGATGCTGGACCACATCGGGGAACCGGAGTGTTCAAGGCGCATCCAGGATGCAGTTGCCAAGGTCGTTCTCGAAGGGAAGGTCATGACATACGACATGATGAAACTCCCCGGAAAACCAGACGTTTTCAGCAAAGGCGCGGCCAGTACTCATCAGATGGCGGATGCCATAATCGCTAAATTATAAAGTATGACTGATCAAATAAAATCCCTCTGGCCGGAACTGGAATGGATCAACGATCCTGACCTCCGTGAAAAAACAGCAAAAACCTGGGAATTGGCGCTCGAAAAGAGTGTGCTCACCGCTGATGACCTGCAAAAAATCCCGTTCACTTTGCTTGCCGGTCCCAACCTCAAAGTTTCCTTCATGGCCCACAAACGTTGCGTGGTGCATGTTGCCCGCGATGCTGGGAACAAGATGAACGAATTTTTCGGTGCGGATATGCCGGTACATATGGATGTACTGATTGCGGGTGCTATTCTTGCCGATGTCGGGAAGTTGCTTGAGTATGAATTGGATAAA
>JAZDGR010000024.1:0-13014 GCA_043806735.1 bacterium
CCCAATACGAACCATTGGCCTCTCCTCGAATTGTTCACAGCTATCTTTGAGCGAATCCGTTAAATGAGGAACCGGATGCGGGAAATCCGCTCGTCCGGATCTGTGGGGGAGCGGGGAGGTAACGAACCGCTCTACCCGGAACGTGGTACGTGAGACGTAAAGAAAAATAGTATGGTGCAGTATGATGTAGCACACGGAACGGCAATGGCGCTGGTTGCAATATTTTCCTTTGACACGCGGTATGGATAATGAAGGTTGATAACGGTTTTTTTCAAGACAAATCGCGTATATTCGTAACCTAATTATACGAGATATGAAAAAGTGTTTTTACTTTCCAGGTTGTATTGCAATCCTGATATTTATTGGGATGCAGCTTTCGGCACAGGTTGGGATCAATACCGACGGTACAGATCCGGACCCTTCTGCTATTTTGGATGCAAAATCAACCAGCAAAGGACTTCTTCCACCCCGCATGACCACTTCCCAACGGAATGGTATTTCTTCACCGGTTGCCGGATTGATTGTATTTAACACTGATACGAAAACTATTGACATTTATACCGGAACCTCATGGGTTCAACTTGTTCCCGCCAATATGAACTGGAATTGCGGTCAACGCTTTTTAGATTTTCGCGATAATCGATCCTATCATACTGTTATGATCGGAACACAGTGCTGGTTTGCCCAAAACCTCAACATAGGCATAAAAATCAACGGTACGGTGAACCAAACCAACAACGGTACCATTGAAAAGTATTGTTACAACGATGTTGAATGGAATTGTGATGTATATGGAGGATTATACCAATGGGATGAGATGATGCAGTATGTGACGACTCCCGGAACCCAGGGCATCTGCCCCACTGGCTGGCACTTACCTACCGATGCCGAATGGACTATCTTAACAACCTATCTTGGAGGAGTATCAGTTGCCGGAGGGAAGATGAAAGAAACGGGAACAACTCACTGGGCATCACCGAATACCGGCGCCACCAACATCAGTGGCTTCACTGCTCTTCCGGGCGGCTACCGGTACAACTATGGCGATTTCGGCCATCTTACGCTCGACGCCTACTTCTGGTCGTCGTCGCAGGACGGTGCTGCCACCGCGTGGCAGCGGGGCCTCGCCAACACTAACGAGGGTGTGAGCCGTTACAGCTGGCTTAAGGTTTACGGTTTTTCGGCCCGGTGCGTGAAGGATTGATGGTTTGGTTATTTAACAGGGCGGGTCTTATTTCATCTATATCCGGCAGGATCTACCCCTCCCCAACCCCTCCCCAATTCAATTAGGGAGGGGATTTCTTCTCCCCCTTCCCTAACAAGGGAAGGGGGCCGGGGGGAAGGGGTAGACCTCTTATTATTTAAAGTTGTCTAAAATTCTTTGTCTGTTCTCATTCTCCTTATTGTTTTTGTGATACAGCTCAATGAAGGTAATTTTTTGCTCCTCTTTGAAGTACGAGTAAATCAAACGCAAACCTGAATTTACTCCCCTCCCTTTCAATGCTCTGCATGCAATCTTTTTCATTTTTATTACAGACGTTTCCAGCCCCAGTCCATCAATACGAAAACTGAACGGTGGCCTTTCATCAGCCGTTACTTCTAGTACTTTCTTTACCACTTCCAAGTCATCATTCAGTGTCCTGTATTTCTTTAAAAGGGCTTTCAAATCCTTTTTAAATTCGTCAAGTTCATCAAAAGTCATTGCTCTTCAATTTCGTCGCCATAGTTTCTTACAGAAAAAGGAAGTTCTCTGTAAAGAGCTAATTCGTAATTAATTTCTTCTCCTTCTTTTGAAGCTAACCAAGGCATATCTTTATGAGAATAGGTGCTGATGGCAGCGGCAGACCAATCACTCATTTGCTCAATAACCAAGTCTATCACTTCTTTCTCTGCACCATTTATAACAGTCAGGTCAGGCTTTATCAATGGAATATAGCGGGTTTGTAACTTGTCAAAATATGCTGTTTTAATCCGCTGTAGTTGCCCTTCCTCAATCATTTGATTGATAATAGTATTAAAGTTTTGTGGAACCGGGCCATAAGATAATTTGCGATATTTCGCACCGGTTAAATGTTCCTCATATAACTCATAGTAATTGAAATCGGAAAAATAAAGCAGTTTGTATAGAACCGTTTCACCAACATTCGGTTTGCCCGCACACCGTCCAAGAATATACAAAAGCACATTTTTGAACTTATTGACTTGTAAAGTAGGAACTGAAATACGTTCATCTGACTTTTTTACTTTTCCTTCTGCCTTAGCATCTAATTTCTGCCTGACACTAAAATCTTTGGACACAAAATCATCTAAAGAAAAGCCTAAGACAACTGAAAACTTTATTAACTCCAGGACATCTACACTTCTGTTGCCAAGCTCAATTTGAGCCAATGACGATCGGGAAATCTTTGTAATTTTAGCTAAATCTTCCTGAGACAACCCTTTCATTTTACGAAATTCTGCTATCCTTTGACCGATTTGTTTTTGTGACAATTTTATGTTCATATGATTATTTGTTCGCTTAATAATGGTACAAAGATAAATAATGTTTCAAAATAAAACAAACGGTTGTTCGTATTTACAACAAAAAGTTTTTGACAAATAAACACCTGGCACAAAAAATACACTTGTGATATTGTTTATATCAACCGCCTTCCCTTGTTGTGGAAAGGGGCCAGGGGGATGGGGTAGATTTTTTAGCAAAAATGAATACCAGGTTTTTCAGGACGAATCCACTTTGCGTTCCGTTGCGCAATACATCAGTTACAATTTTGTTAGCTGAGATAGTCGTCATTGCCTTTCAGCAACCATTTCCATAAGGGTACGAAAGCCACCTCACCGGTAAACCCAAACCAGGAACATGTTTCCAGATTTTCGTAGTCATCGGTGATCACAATCAATCGCGTGCAATCCAATGAGGCTCCTGCTTTGAGTAACGCCCGTATCTCCTGCTCCCTGACTTTCGGTTCGGTTAGGTCATAACAGACCTGGATCAGTTGTTTGACCTTTAGTCCTTGCTGCACCACAAAATCGACCTCTTCATGTTTCTCATTTTTCCAGTAAAACAGTTTGATGGAGCCTTCCATTTCCCTGCGTTTTAGCTCGATGGCAACAGCATTCTCAAAAAGCCTCCCAAGGTTTGGGCTGAATTTATAAGCTTTGGCTTGATAAAACCCGTCGTCGTAACAGTAAACCTTTTTATTGGAGCTGATCTGTTCCCTGATTTTAAATGAAAATCGCTGAATAGTGAATAAAAGAAAAGCTTCTTCCAGATACTCTATATACTTCTGAAGGGTGGCGACACTTCTAAAAGAGAGTCGTTGTGCTATTGTTTGAAAAGAAAACTCAGTGGCTATATTCGAGACCAGAAACACCGCCAGGGCATCAAGCGCTGAAGTGTTCCTGATTTTATGTCGTTTTACGATATCTTTAAACAGGATGGAATCAAAAAGTGAGGTCAGATAATGAGGGGAATCCAGCTTTTTCACCCAAAGCTCCGGGAAACCGCCACGGGTGATGTATTCAGCACATTGTTGCCGGACATCCCCGCGAGTTTCCTTCGGATCGGTCAACTGCCTGATTTCACGAAACGAGAAGGGGAAAAGGCAGGTGGTCAAATGCCGTCCTGTCAGATGGGTTGCCAATTCATGGCTGAGAAGTTTCGAATTACTTCCCGTGATAAACAGGTTGTACCCTTGTCTCTGTAATCGGTTCATGATTAACTCCCACCCGTTTACATTTTGAATCTCATCAAAAAGCAAGGCTTTTGGATTTACATATACCTGATTTATCGCATCAAGAAGTTCATCAAAACCGGTGATTCCTGTAAGTCGTTCATCATCAAAGTTGACATAGCCTACCGGTAGTAAAGGTTCCATCGAACGAATGGAAAAAAAAGATTTACCTGCCCGCCGGGGACCAATGATAATATGGATGAGATCCGACTCAAATCCTTTGATCTGAATTTCCCTGTCGACAAAGAAATCATTTCGCTTCTGATCAAATTCTTCCCGGTGTGATTGAATAATTTTTTTAAGCATGTTATTCAATAATTATTTTTTGTTGAACAAAATTATCTATTTTTATTCAATATAAAAAATTAATTGAACAATACTCCGGTAAAATTTTATCAATGAATTTAACAAAGACATGTTCGTAAAAACCTGCATGAAGGGCTGAAGCCACGGAAGCCTTCATAGAAACTCATCGAAGCCGAAATAACCTTCGAATTTTGTCCACGTTTTCCGTTCCCCACCCCCCTCCCCAATAAGGTCATCTACCCCTCCCCAACCCCTCCCCAATCCCGATAGCTATCGGGAGGGAGGGGATTTCTTCTCCCCCTTCCCTTGTTGGGGAAGGGGGTCGGGGGGATGGGGTAGACACGCCGGAAGGGGGCCAGGGGGATGGGGTAGATCCCATCAATACCCCAGCTCCCAATGGAAATAATATGATATAGAATGATTTTCATCCCTCCTGAACCTCTCCGATCAAGGTGGCTGAAGTGCACCTGAGAACCTTTACCCTCACATAGGTCCCGGGTTTTGATGCGGTTTTCGGGAAGACTACAACTTTATTATGTGAAGTGCGCCCCATGAAGTGATCCGTTGATCGCCTGGATTCGCCTTCAACCAGCACCTCGAAGATCTTTCCCAGGTCGCGTTTGTTGCTGTGCAGGGAGAGTTTCTGCTGGAGGGCAATCACTTCTTTCAACCGGCGATCTTTAATCACTTCCGGGACATTGTCCTTCAGAGTTTCTGCAGCCAGGGTTTGGGGACGTTCCGAGTATTTAAATTGGAAGGCATAATCGAAGGCTGCTGCCTCCATGAGCGTCAATGTCATCCGATGGTCTTCTTCGGTTTCGTCACAGAAGCCTGTGATGATGTCTGTCGATATTGCACACCCCGGAATGATTCTCCGGATCGCATCTATCCGTTTAAGGTAATCCTCCCGATTGTATTTGCGGTTCATCCGGTCGAGGATCCGGGTGCTTCCCGATTGCACCGGAAGGTGGATCGCCCGGCAGATATTGGAATATCGTGCGATGGTTTCCAGCAACTCATCCGAAAGGTCCTTGGGATGAGAAGTGGCGAAACGGATGCGCATCAATGGGCTGACTAATGCAACCCGCGCTAAAAGATCTGAAAAAAGGATCTCCCGGCCATTTTCTTTCCACAGGTAAGAGTTGACGTTTTGGCCCAGCAGTGTCACTTCCCGGTATCCCTGGCTTAATAGAACAGCGGTCTCCTGAATGATTGACGCGGGTTCCCTGCTTCGTTCATGCCCCCGGGCCGCCGGTACAACGCAATAGGAACAATAATTCTCACATCCCCTCATGATGGAGATGAAAGCAGAAACCCCATTGCTGCCAAGTCTCACGGGTGTGATATCGGCATAAGTCTCTTCCATGGATAAAAGGGTATTCACACCACGTTGTCCTGCCTCCACCTGTTCCAGTAGTTTTGGGAGATCCCTGTATACATCTGGACCGGCGACCACATCCAACAGGTATTCTTCTTCCTTCAAAACGGTTTTAATCCGGTCGGCCATACAACCGAGTAAACCAATGACAAGCCGGGGATTTTTCTTTTTGTAAGACCGGAATTGTTGCAACCGTTTCTTTACCCGTTGCTCTGCATGATCGCGGATTGAACAGGTGTTCACTAAAATGATATCAGCCTCTGTGATGTTTTCCGTAGAAAGAAATCCCTCCCCGGAAAGAATCGATGCAACTATCTCGCTATCAGAAAAGTTCATCTGGCAACCGTAAGTTTCTATGTAAATTTTCTTCTTTTTCAAACAGAAGATGTATAACCTTTTAGGACTGAACCTGATTAATGGGAAAAAACCGGGGCAAAGGTACGGATTAACTTTATTGTCTTATTTTTGTAGCCGGAGTTGGAAGTCAAAACGGACAAAAAGATGACGAAAAACCTTGTGATTGTTGAGTCTCCGGCCAAAGCCAAAACGATAGAAGGCTTTTTGGGGAAGGAATATCAGGTGAAGTCCTGTTTCGGGCATGTGATGGATCTTTCGAAGAAGGATTTGGGGGTGGACATTGAAAACGGATTCCTTCCCAAATACATCATTTCTCCAGACAAAAAGAAAATTGTAGGGGAACTGAAAAAGCTAGCTCAGAGTTCTGAGATTGTCTGGCTGGCCTCTGATGAAGACCGCGAAGGGGAAGCAATTGCCGCACATCTCCTGGAAGCCCTGGAGGTGGATGAAATGAAAGCCCGGAGGATCGTTTTTCACGAAATTACAAAAACCGCAATTCTCAACGCCATTGAACAACCCCGCGGGATTGACCGCAACCTGGTCAATGCTCAGCAGGCCCGTCGCGTACTTGACAGGCTGGTGGGTTTTGAGTTATCCCCTTTACTCTGGAAAAAGATCAAACCATCCCTTTCTGCCGGACGGGTACAGTCGGTGGCTGTCCGGCTGATTGTGGAACGGGAAGAGGAGATCAAAAAGTTCAAGACGGTTTCTTCTTTCCGGGTTCTGGGAGATTTTATCGTCCGTAAAGCTGAAAAACTTGTTTCGCTTCAGGCTGAGCTCAACAAACGGTTCTCCTCCCTGGACGAGGCAGAAGAGTTCCTTCGAAAATGCGTTGATGCAGAATTCAGCGTAATCGAGACGGAGACCAAACCAGCGAAAAAATCACCGGCGCCTCCATTCACAACCTCCACGTTGCAACAGGAAGCCTCCAGAAAGCTTGGTTTTTCTGTGGCGAATACCATGCGAGTAGCGCAGGATCTCTATGAATCGGGGAAGATTACCTATATGCGTACCGATTCTCTCAACCTTTCCAACCTGGCTATCGGGATGGCAAAAAAGGAGATTACTGAAACATTTGGAGCCGATTATGTAAAGACCCGCAAGTTTACTACCCGGACCAAAGGCGCCCAGGAAGCTCATGAGGCAATCAGACCAACCTACTTGAATAACCCGACCATAGAAAGAGACAAGTCCCACAAAAGGCTTTATGAGTTGATCTGGAAACGAACTATCGCCTCCCAGATGGCTGATGCCTTGCTTGAAAAAACAACCGTGACAATCAGTATTTCCAGCACGGCAGAAAAATTCGTTGCGAGGGGTGAAGTGATCAGGTTCGACGGATTCCTCAAAGTTTACATGGAATCCACCGACGAAGAAAATGCGAACGGGGAAGATTCCATCCTCCCTCCGTTGAGCGTCGGTGACCTGTTGGATATGGATCAGTTGCAGGCGCAGCAGAAATTTTCCCAACAGCCAAACCGCTATACCGAAGCCATGCTTGTGAAGAAGATGGAAGAGCTTGGTATCGGAAGACCTTCCACCTATGCTCCTACCATCTCCACCATTCAGCGAAGAGAATACGTAGTGAAAGAGGACCGGCCTGGAGTAGAAAGAAAATACCTATTTCTGACATTGAAAAATAACGCTATATCACAGGAAGAAAAAAAAGAAAATGTCGGATTTGAAAAAGCAAAACTCTTTCCAACCGATGTGGGAACCCTTGTCAATCAGTTCCTTCTTGACAATTTTAATAATATCCTCGACTATAATTTCACCGCCCTCGTGGAGGAGGAGTTCGACGAGATTGCCCAGGGAAGACTAGCCTGGAACATGATGATTGGCGACTTCTATGCACCTTTTCATGGCCAGATACAGCAAGCGCAAGGGAATACCAAAAAAGTCAGCGGGGAAAAGCTGCTTGGGAATGATCCCCAGAGCGGTGAAAAGGTGTACGTTAAAATTGGGCGGTACGGTCCCATGGTTCAGCTCGGCGATACGGATGCATCGAAGAAGCCTCGGTTTGCGGGCCTGAAAAAAGGGCAAAGCCTGGAAACCATTACCCTTGAGGAAGCCCTTGATCTTTTCAGACTGCCTCGTACGGTGGGAGTTTATGAGAACCAGGAAGTGGTAGTTGCCACAGGGCGTTTCGGCCCCTATTTAAAGCACAACGGCCAGTTTTATTCACTTCACAACACAGATGATCCATTAACCATTACCATGGAACGGACTCAGGAAATTATCGCAGACAAGCGCAAACTGGACCAGGAAAAGATCCTCAAGAAGTTCGAGAAAGATCCGCTGATGATTGTCCTGAAGGGCAGGTTTGGCCCTTATATCTCGTTCAATAAGCTGAATTATAAAATCCCGAAAGGAAAAAAGGCGGAAGAACTGACACTTGAGGATTGCCGCAAAATTGTGGCGGAAAGCAAACCCACAAAATCGAGCAAGACGAGAAAGAAAAAATAGACTTGAAATTAAAGCCTATGTTAGAGTATTTTACCCCCATTGACACGAGTGAGTTTTATCCCCATGGTGAGGTCGAAGGACATCGACACCTGGGAGACCTCATCAGTGCTTATTCGGAACCTGAAACTTTTCCAGGATTGGAAGGGGCCGACCTGGCAATAATCGGAGTTCCTGAAGAGCGGAACGCAGTGAATAATGAAGGATGCGCAGATGGACCTGATCTGATCCGGAAACACCTGTACGCACTTTATCCCGGGTCTTTCAATCCCCGCATCATTGACCTCGGAAATTTGAAACAGGGTCATACCGTGAAAGACACCTATTTTGCCCTGACGTCCATTATTACGGAATTGCTGAATGCAAATGTGATCCCGGTCATCCTGGGGGGAAGCCAGGATTTGACTTACGCCAATTACGAGGCCTATCAGAACCTTGGCCAGATCATCAATATCGTCAGCATTGACGATATATTTGACCTGGGAAAATCGGAAGGTGAACTCAATTCCCAATCCTGGCTAAGCAGCATTATCCTGCACCAGCCTAATTACCTGTTCAATTTTGCCAACATCGGTTATCAGACATATTTTGTTGACCAGGAAGCCCTGAAACTGATGAGCAATCTCTTTTTCGATACCTATCGGCTGGGGATTGTCAGGCAGGATCTGGAAGAAGTAGAACCGATCGTGAGAAATGCCGATGTGTTAAGTTTCGATATCTCTTCCGTACGATATTCGGATGCCCCCGGGAACAACAATGCCACACCAAATGGATTTTATGGGGAGGAGGCCTGTCAGATCATCCGGTACGCCGGATTAAGCGACAAGCTGACATCGATTGGGTTCTATGAATACAATCCCCGTTTTGACCGGAATGGGCAGACCGCACACCTGATTGCCCAGATGATCTGGTACTTCATGGAAGGGTTTTACAGTCGTCCGCACGATTTCCCATTCCGCAATGAAGAAGACTACATAAAATATCACGTCAGTATCAGCGATCATAAAGAAGAGATAACCTTTTATAAAAGCAAGAAAACTGACCGCTGGTGGATGGAAATTCCCTTACCTGCCGAACAGCGGATCAGATACGAACGCCATTACATGGTCCCCTGTTCTTACAAGGATTACCAGCAGGCCGGGCAGGATGAAATCCCCGACCGGTGGTGGATGGTGTATCAGAAACTCATGTGAGGTCACAAGGCCCGCTCGGGGTGATTGGATAAATAACTCTTCCAACCCGTAAACTTCTTCTCTGTCCCTGTTTTTCCTTTTTGAAAATAATGGCAAACCGCAACGGCTAAACCGTCGGTAGCATCAAGGGAATCGGGTGTTTCACGAATTGTAAGAAGATGTTGAAGCATGGATGCCACTTGCTCTTTAGAAGCGCTTCCTTTGCCGGTAATCGATTGTTTGATCTTGCGGGGAGAATATTCAAAAATGGGGATGGATCGCGAAAGTGCCGCAGCCATGGCCACTCCCTGTGCCCGTCCCAGTTTCAGCATGGACTGAACATTTTTACCGAAAAAAGGGGCCTCAATGGCCAGTTCATCCGGTTTGAATTCGTCTACCAGCGCAATGGATTTTTCAAAAATATGTTTGAGCTTTAACGGATGATCGTCGGTTTTCACTAATTTTAAAACCCCAAGCGTTATTAATCTCAGGCTATTTCCATGCACGGAAATTACCCCGAAACCCATGATATTTGTACCGGGATCAATACCCAGGATAATGCGTTCACCAGTCACGACGGAAATGATTCATGCAACAAAAATAAAGAAAACCTATAACCAGGGGTCATGACGGCATTTATAATCTTCGGAGCCCTCATGATCCTGCTTGCGTTTTTATACGGGCTTATTCTGCTGCTCGCGTTGACCGGCCTCTTAGCACAGCGAAAATTCGCTTCCGGAAGCACGGCAACATCTCCAGTACTCAGTGTAATCATCCCTGTCAGAGATGAGGAACAAAATATGTCAGCCTGCCTTGAGAGCATCGCCAATCAGGATCTCTCCCCCGATCGTTTTGAAGTGATCATCTGTGATGATTTTTCTCAGGACAGCACCCTTTTAAAGTCGAGGGAATTTACCTCGGGCAGACCGGAGATTAAATGGATTGTCATGTCAGGCGGCCCGGGGAAAAAAAAGGCAATTGAAGCAGCCATTGGAAGAGCAACGGGTTCTCATATTGTAACCACGGATGCCGATACTCAACGGGCAAGCGGCTGGTTATCCGCATTAATTGATTGTATTGAAAGGGAAAGTCCGAACATGGTGATCGGGCCGGTCGTCTTATCATCCGGAAACTCCATCTTCCGGAAGTTGCAAACCCTTGAATTTTTTGGCGTCATTGGCATCACAGCCGGGTATGCAAACCTGGGTTTACCGGTCATGTGCAACGGGGCCAACCTGGCTTATGAGAAGGAAGTTTTCAATCAGGTGCAGGGATTTGACGGAAATGAGCAATATGTTTCCGGCGATGATCAGTTCCTTTTATGGAAAGTGAAAAAGACCTATGGTAAAGGAGCGGTCCATTTTCTCTGGAACCGCGATGCAGTCGTCACAGTAGCAGCCTCTTCCGGGCTGATGGGCTTTTTAAGTCAACGCTTGCGCTGGGTTTCAAAAACCCGGGGATACAAAGATCCATTAGTGTTGTTTACCGGAGCTGTAACATACTTATTCCAAGCTGGAATTTTTACCGGATTTGTTCTGGGTATATTCAACCCCTTTTTCTTCTATCTCGCCCTGGCGTTCTTTTTCTTTAAAACGCTGGTTGATTTCCCGACGGTTTTCCTGATGGCCGGTTTTTTCAGGAAGCAGAACCTATGGATGTGGTATATTCCTGCACAAGTATTCCAGATCATTTATGTGCCCCTGACCGGTATATTCGCATTTCTGATCCCGGTTAGATGGAAGGGGCGACGGATTTGAGCAGGGAAGTTGCCAGGATCAGGTCAGCAGGTCGTGTTATCTTGATATTGGCCGGATCTCCGTCAATGAGATGGATGGGCTGACCTGTCGATTCCACCACGGTGGCATCATCCGTAAATGTTTCACGAAAATCCTGCAGATAGGCCTGCTTCAGCAAAGAAGTCCGGAATACCTGCGGGGTCTGGACAATCCGATATGCGGTACGGTCGACGGGGTGGTTTGTGGGACCCTCTACAAACCGGATTGATTCAGAAAGGGGAATGACTGGAATGGCAGTCCCGTGTATTTCGGCTTCTGAAAAGGCACGTCCGATCAGCTCCACCGATGCCAGCGGTCTCACGCCGTCGTGTACTGCAACCAGTTCTTCTTGTTCCAGGGCATCCAATCCGTTTTTCACTGAATGAAACCTCGTTGAACCTCCCGGGACCAACGTGTGGGGAACCTGAAACGAATACTGTCCGATCAGGTGGTGCCATTCACGGAACAACGAATCCGGAATGGCCACGATGATCCGTATACCTTTATCAAACCCGAGAAAAGCCTCGATTGTATGTAGTAGCATTGGCTTTCCGGCCAAGACGATAAATTGCTTGGGAACAAGGGGATTCATGCGGGTGCCTGTCCCGCCCGCAACGATGATAACAGCCTTCATCAGATGATCAACATGGGATAGCCGTATGTGAAGAACTTGTATTTCATTTTTATGGCTTCTTCATAAGCTTCCATCATAAAATCATATCCGGCAAATGCAGCTACCAGCATCATCATTGGGGATTGGGGAAGATGCAGGTTGCTTACAAGGGCGTTGGCAATGTGGAATTCATAAGGAGGGAAAATGAACTTGTTCGTCCAGCCCCGGTAAGGCTTTAGCATTCCTGAAATGGCTACCGATGACTCGATCGCCTTCATGGTCGTTGTTCCGATGGCAACTACCTTTTTTTTCTGGGATTTTGCGTGATTGACGATCTCTGCCATCTCAGGCTCAATGATCATCTCTTCACTATCCATTTTGTGTTTGGTCAGATCCTCCACATCGATGGTGCGAAAATTTCCCAGTCCGACATGAAGAGTGACTTCAGCAAACGAAATTCCTTTAAGCTCAAGGCGTTTCATGATCTCACGGCTAAAATGAAGCCCGGCCGTAGGGGCCGCAACGGCACCCTCATGTTTGGCATAAATGGTCTGGTAACGCATCTCGTCTTCCTGGGTAACAGGGCGGTTATGGATCTTTGGCAGGGGAGTTTGGCCCAGGCGCTGGATCGTTTTCTTGAACTCATCATAAGGGCCATCGAAGAGGAAACGAATGGTCCGCCCCCGCGACGTGGTGTTGTCAATCACTTCCGCGACCAGGGAATCATCCTCTCCGAAATACAACTTATTGCCAATCCGTATTTTACGGGCAGGATCCACCAAAACATCCCACAACCGGGAATCCTTGTTCAGCTCACGAAGAAGAAAAACCTCGATCTTGGCGCCAGTCTTTTCTTTTTCACCGTAAAGGCGTGCAGGAAACACTTTCGTGTTGTTTAGGATAAAAACATCCCCATCGCTGAAATAAGTAAGAATATCTTTAAAATGCTTATGCTCAATGGTTTTGTTCTTTCTGTTCAACACCATCATCGGTACTTCGTCACGTTGCTTTGGGGGGTCGTTGGCAATTAATTCCGGAGGAAGGTGAAAGCGAAATTGGGACAGCTTCATAGATAAATAGCCGGTTAAATGGGGCCGCAAAGGTAGTTATTTTTTTGCCTTTTGTCAAGTTATATTTATGATTTTCCCCTATTTTTACGATGCATTTCTGACGGAAGAACAATGAATGAAACAACCTTATCAAAGAGCAGGCAAATCGG
>JAZDGR010000025.1:0-4429 GCA_043806735.1 bacterium
GGGTATAATCAATGTCGGGCGGAACCAATGATGGATGAAAAAGAAATCCCTTTGGCGACATATTTCCTCGGGCGAACCGACCCCGACGGAGAGATTCTTCTTCAAGCTCCACAGGTTTTGGGAAGTAGCTGTCGCTGATGATGTATTTCGAACCTTCTTTCCCGATCACGACCATAAAGTGCACATTGATATGTACCCGTTCCCAGGAGGGAACGTAATCCAGGTAATAAAAGTCGACCTGTGAAGCAACGGGGATCTGCCGGTTCAGCAGATCATCCAGGGCATTCATCCCATCCCCGGGAGTTTTAAAAGAGTACGTCTGGAATCTGACTCCCAATCTTTTTTCCACATTTCCCCGTATTTCCCCGGGTTTATTCCTGACGATGAACGTGGGGAAGGTAAACGATTTGTGTTTGTGGAAATACCCAAAGAAAATGCCGCTGGCAATGCCGAATATCATGGGTTCGGTGATCGGGAGGCCGGCGTGGTTCAGGAGGGATGTAACGGTACCTGATTCGCAGTGGGCCCCCATTTTATGATGAAAGGGAATTGTGCTCATGTTTTCGTTTCTCCGGCGAGTTTCTCTTCCTCAGGAAGATACAGTGAGACAAGCTGGTCGCCAGAGACATTGAATACGGTTGCATATGGGTCTAACTCCGCCGGCGAAAGTTTTGCGAACTGTTCAGGGAAAAGATGCTTTCTGACTTTTCTAACGGGGATGCCCGTGCGTCCAGATAATTCTGAGAGCGTCAAATCTTCCAGGACCATGAAAAATTTTACCGGGCTGATCTCCTTGCGGTCAACCTGCTCTTTCAGGGAAGAAATCAGGTTTCTTCGTTTCAGGAAATAATCGTCGAGGTAATTCTTGGTAATGTAAGATCCGGTCTGAATAGGACCGTACTGCCCGTTCTCCTTCTCCACATAGAGGATCATTTGCTGCTCAGGGCAATCGACATAACCCTCTTTCTCTTTCATGGGTAAATGGAATTTATTTTCTTCTTGCAAAAATAAACATGCTGACCAGCATTGCAAAGATAAAAAACAAAAGCAACCAGAGAGATCGCAACAGGATATCCGGCAACCCTCCATCCCGGATAAAAAGCTCAAGGTAATTGTCAATCCCCCACCGGATCGGTGAAAAGCTGCCGATAAACCGGATTGCATCCGGCATGATGTGGATGGGGAAAAAAGTCCCGCTGATAATCCCCAAGATAACGACCATGACCGAACCAAACAGCGCCGCCTGACCATGGCTCCGGGAACCGGCTCCCACCAATACCCCGAAACCGACTGCCGCAAATGCAGCAGAAAGGGTGGCAACCCCCAGGGCAATCACATTGGATCCCATCTCCAGTGGCGGAAATCCGAAAAATTCGTGAAAAACATAAAGCCCTGCCAGAAACATCAGGAGGAACTGGACCAAGCAAACAATCAAATAGAGCAGAACTTTTGCCCCAAGGATTGTCAGCACAGGAACGGGAAGGGTTCTCAGTCGGAGGAAGGGCCCCTCGTTTTTCTCGCTGATAATGCTTCCCGAAAGAGGAATTACAATAAAGAACATGGCGAACAGGATGAACCCCGGGATGTTGTTCTGAACCGGTGTGGGTTTAATAGAGGAACGGTCTTTGGTAGCCTGTTCCTCCCGGATCGGCGGCAGGGTATTCAGAAAGGTTCCGGCATCTGTCTGGGTCAGTTGCTCCATCGCCACTTTCCCTTCGGCTCCTTTCAGTAGGAAGAGCGCAGAGTTCCGTATAGAAGCCTTGAAGGCTTCATGCAGCGTGGGATCAATCACCAGGGTAATTGCGCTGTCGTTGGGAGATATGATCACTCCGGCAACGGAGCTTCCATCGCGAATGGAGTTCAATAGCTCTTCGCGTGTCAGGGAATCTCTTTCGATGGAGAAAAAACCTGACATCCTGATATCTTCGCGGATTTGCATTCCCAGCAGGGATCCGGGAGGAATTGAGAGCAGGAGTTTGACCGGTTCAGACTGGTTTTTGAGGGCATTCTCCTGGGCCAGGGTAACAACCAGGATCAGCAGGAGCGGCATCAGGAATAGGATCAACAGACCGGGAAAGTCGCGAACCAGGATTAGAAATTCTTTCCGGAAAGCAGCCAGCAGTTTTTGCATGAGGCAAAGTTATGAAATCCGGCGTGCTTCCAGCACACAGACAGGGGCAATCGTGGGATAGAAACGGTGGAGTTTCAGGCCGGTTTCCCGGAGGATTGCTTCAAATTCTTTCCGGGTTCTTTCTTTCCCCCCGGGCATGGAAGCCAGCATCTGGATGTCGATCATTTTGGAGGACGAGAACCTACTTCCGGAAGGGATTACCATATCGATCAGGATGACCCTGCCGTTTGCCGGCATCGCTTCACGGATATTGCTCAGAATGTCAATGCACGTGGCATCATCCCAGTTGTGGAGGACATTTTTCAGCAGGTAACCGTCGGCCCCCGGTGGAACCGTTTTCCGGAAATCACCTTCCATGAGTTCCACGCGGTTTCCCACGCCGCAGAGATTCAGGGTTTCTTCTGCTTTGGAAAGAGCTTCGGGTAAATCGTACAGAATGCCTCTCATGCCTGAGTTTTTAGCCAGAATGTGAGCCAGAAAAAAACCTTCACCTCCGCCAATGTCAGCTAGAAGCCGGATCCCTGAAAAATTATAAACCTGGAAAACCGGGGCAAGACCCAGAGATGAAAGCGCCGACATCGATTTGTCAAAGATCCCGAACGCCGCTGGGTGCGCACTCAGGTACTCGTAAATGTTTCTGCCATACTGCCGGTTGAATCCATCCTTCCCTGTTCTGACCGTTTCCAATAAATCCCCGACGATCTGCCAGTTCACCGGCGAAAGGTGATGGATGAGCATATACCGCAGAGACCCGGGTTCGTTTGTAAGGGGACGTGCAAGAGGAGTCAGGGCGAAGCGGCGATTTGCCGTCTCTTTGAAAATTCCATTTCCTGAGAGCGCCCGCAAAACCCGGTACAGTCCTTCCGGGTCTACCTTTGATTCCGTTGCCAGTTCATCTGCCGTTTTTGACCCCGATCTCAGTTTTTCCGCAATATCCAGTTCGGCGGCCACATAGAGGGAGGGGAGCAGGTATAGATATTGAAACTGTTCGTACAGGACTGCGGTGGCGGGAAACATCCGTTTATGCAAAGCCAGTAGGGCCATTCTGACAGATTGAATCGCGTTTACCAGCCAGCGGGGTGGGAGAGCAGTTTGTTTAGACGTTTTTTTCATTCGTGACGGACAGATCAGCAGGAGGAGAATATTTCCACCGGTTATGGGACCAAAGGTAATATCTCGGATCTTCCTTAATATCTTTTTCCAGCGCCTGAAAATAGCGAGTAGTAAGATCGGGTTTTAAATCTATTTCGCCCGGCTGGTTCAGCGGACGAAAATTGACTTCGTAATAGCCCCTTCTCACTTTTTTAATATTGACGTAAAGAACGATCCCTTTCATCTTCAGATGCAGGTTCTCCAGTCCGCGGAATGCGGCGGTCTCCTGGTTCATGAATTTGATCCAGGAGACTTTGGCAACTTCCCTGGGGCGCTGATCCCCAAGAAATAGTAAACAAACCGGAGAAGAGGCATCCGCAGAAAGCAGGAACCTGTAGGTTTCATGATATTGAAGCAGGAGTAATCCATATTTTGCCCGGGAGCGCAAGATCAGGTCATCAACAAATTTGTTTGACTGCTTCTTGTATATGGCGATCGAGGTAAAATGGATCTTCAGGCCCATGTGAGTGATCCACTCCCAGTTACCGTAATGGCCGGGAGCCAGGATGACATTGATCCCCCGTTTCGAGTATTCGTGAAGAATTTCGATATTTACCAGCTTGTACCTGGAATCGAAGTCATTTTCATTCATGTGAAAGATTGCGACAGTCTCAACCAGGTAATCAGCCAGATGCCTGTAAAACGCTTTTTCAATTTGTTTCAGTTCTGCCCGGGACTTTTCCGGGAAGGCGTTTGTCAGGTTCTTCCGGACCACTTCCCTGCGGTATCCGAGGATATAAAACATGATCAGGTAAATAAAGGTGGAGATCCCGTAGAAGGCACGAAAAGGTAAAACCATGAGGAACCAGATCATCAATCGCAGAGAAAGACGCATGCGGGGAAAATTTTGGGGTAAAGGTAATACTTACAAGAGAATTACGAATTACGAATTGCGGTGTAAAAAGCTCGATTCTTTCTTTTCCAACCTTAAATCCAAAGGGGCCGGTTTTAGTGAGCTGTGTGTGCCCTGCATGAGCAGAGCACACCCGTCGTAAGCTCTATAAAAATGTCAAAAATACAAATATTTTTATGAGCAAAACAACGGGTGTTTTTTTCCAGAGGGTTCAAGTCCCTTATGTGCGGAAGTAACGTTCCGAAACATTAGCAAGTCGCAAGGTGGTTTACCGTAAGGTAAGCACTGAAGGA
>JAZDGR010000026.1:0-6160 GCA_043806735.1 bacterium
CGGCATCCGGATCTACACAATCGGCGTGGGATCGATGGGAATGGCTCCATATCCGGTTCAAACGCCGTTCGGAATGACCACCCAGAACATGGAGGTGAAAATCGATGAGCCCTTGCTGCAGGAGATCTCAAAGATGACCGACGGCAAATATTCCCGGGCCACCAGCAATGCCAAGCTGCGGGAGATCTACCAGGAGATTGATAAAATGGAGAAATCGAAAGTCGACGTCACCGAGTTTAAACGGAAGAAGGACGAGTATATACCCTTGATTTTAATAGCTCTTGCTTTGTTTGGATTGGAAATGTTGCTCAGATACTCAGTGTTGAAAAACATACCTTAGCATTTTGAATTGAAAGAATGTTTCGTTTTGCACATATAACGTATTTCTATCTTTTAGTTCTGATCCCGGCTTTCATCGCCCTTTTCGCCTGGATGATGATCTGGCGGAAACGAGCTCTGCAACGGTTTGGCGAACCCGCGGTGATCTCCCGGCTGCTGCCCGACATGGCCAATTCCAAGCTGATCCTGAAGTTCGTGTTGGCGATGCTTGCCTTCGGACTTCTGGTCTTCGTGTTAGCGGGCCCCCAAACCGGTTCGCGGCTGGAGAAGGTGGAGCGGAAAGGGATCGACCTCATCATAGCCCTCGACGTCTCCAATTCGATGCTGGCACAAGACATCAAGCCCAACCGGATCGAACGGTCGAAGCAGGCCATCAGCCGGCTCATCGATAAACTCGAAGGCGACCGGATCGGACTTATCGTGTTTGCCGGGAAAGCCTATACCCAACTGCCGATCACTACCGATTATGCCGCGGCAAAACTATTTGTCTCGACGATAAATCCGGGCATAGTCCCCACGCAGGGAACTGCCATCGGCGATGCCATCGACCTGGCGATTCAAACCTTCGGGGAATCGAAGAAAAACAAAGCCATCATCATCATCAGCGACGGGGAGGATCACCAGGGAAGCGTCCTGGAACAGGCCGAGCTGGCGGCTTCCAAAGGGATCGCCATCTATACCATCGGCATGGGGCTGCCAGAAGGGGGGCCGATCCCGGTTTACAACGGAAATGCACTCGTGGGATTCAAGAAGGATAAGAAAGGAAATGCAATAGTCAGCAAGCTGGACGAGACGCTGCTCCAACAGATCGCCACGATCGGGAAAGGAATGTACATTCGGGCAACCAACTCAGAAACCGGACTGAACAAGGTCTTTGACGACATTAACGCAATCCAGAAATCGGAGATCGAGAGCAAGCAGTTTTCCGATTTCGAGAACCAGTTCCAGTACTTCCTGGCGGTGGCGCTGATCATTATGATCCTGGATTTGTTTATTTTTGAAAAGAAAACGTTCTGGCTAAAACATATCAGGCCGTTTGAAACTTAAAAGAGGCACCAAGGCACCAAGGCACATAGGCACCGAGGCACCGAGGCACATAGGATGATCATATGAAAGGGATTATAGTTAGTATATTATTGATTATTTCTCTGGCGGGGTTTTCGCAGAAGGAGTACAGGTATCTCCGGGAGGGGAACCGGCAGTATGATAAAGGGGATTTTTCGGAGGCTGAAAAAGACTACCGGAAAGCGCTGGAAGCAAACAAAGAGTCGGTGAAAGGGCAATTCAACCTGGGAACTGCCGTTTATCAGGGCAAGAACTATAAGGAATCGGCCAGCATTTACGCTGGTTTAGGGGAACGAAAACTGGACAAGGAGACCCGGTCGGAGGTGTTTCATAACCTCGGAAACTCCCTGCTGGAAGCCAAGGATTATGAGAAAAGTATAGAAGCATACAAGCAGGCGCTGATCAACGACCCGTCAGACCTCGATTCCAAGTACAACCTGGAGTATGCCCGGATGATGCTGAAACAGCAACAACAGCAGAATCAGCAGAACAAGGACAAACAGGACAAACAGGATCAGCAGAAGGAGGACGAGCAGGAGAAGCAGGATCAGCAAAACAAGGATCAGCAGAACCAGCAGAAACAGCCGCCGAAACCCAACAAGATCTCAAAGGAGGATGCTCAACGGATGCTCGAAGCCATGAAGAACGACGAAAAAAAAACTATGGAAAAGGTAAAAAAGCAAAAGGCCAAAGCAGTGATTGTCGGGATTGAAAAAGACTGGTAGCATGACCTATAACTTTATCACCGGAATCTTTTTCATGCTCCTCTCCTGCAACCTGGCAGGGCAGCAGATACAGTTTACGGTTTCGGTGAAGCCGGTTGTTTCGGTAGGGGAGACCTTTGCCCTTACCTATACCCTGGATGCGCAGGGGGTGAATTTTAAGGGACCACGGATCAACGGACTGGATGTTATCTCGGGGCCCAATACCTCCACCACCAGCAGCATCCGCTCCATCAACGGCCGCACCTCTATGTCCATCACCTATACTTACACATATTTGTTGCAGGCGGTAAAGGAGGGAATTTTTGGGATTACTCCGGCTTCGGTTGCAGTGGAAGGGAAAGTGTACCAATCTGACCCGGCTACTGTCAAGGTCGTCTCGGGAGGAGGATCCCCCCAGCAGCCGCAGGGACGACCCGGGCAACCACAGCAAGCAGTGCAGGATGAAGGACAGTCGGGGGCCAACGATATCTTTCTGAAGGTATTTACAGGCGACGATAACCCGTTCCAGGGAGAAGGGATCATTGTGACTTATAAGCTTTTCACGAAAGTCCCTATTGCCCAGATCTCCATCAACAAACTTCCCTCGTTTCAGGGATTCTGGTCCCAGAACCTTTTAAAAGAAAGCGATCGCTTTCCGCAGTACAATCAAACCATCAACGGGGAACAATACGTTGTGGCCGAGATCCGCAAGATTGTCCTCTATCCGCTGAAGAGCGGAAAACTTTCGGTTAACCCCCTGGAGATGGAGTGCGTCGCCCAAGTGAAACGGCAATCGCGGAACCGGACCGGAGATCCCTTTTTTGACGATTTCTTCAACAACAGCTTCTTCTCTCAATCCTACGCGACCGTCGAGAAGTCGTTGAAGTCAAATCTGCTGACCATCAATGTCAAACCCTTGCCACTGGAGAGCAAACCGGCGAATTTCAGCGGGGCGGTCGGGGCTTTTACCTTCCGGTCAGAGATCGACAAAACTACACTTCAGGCCAACGAACCGGTTACGTTGAAATTTGTTGTATCGGGCACCGGGAATATACAGTTGATTGACAAGCTGAATGTTACGTTCCCGCCCGATTTTGAGACGTACGACCCGAAGATCGTGAGTGACTACAATATCACGGCTTCCGGAGTTACCGGAATGCAGTCGTTCGAGTACCTCTTCATCCCCCGGAAGCCCGGGAAGTTCACGATCAAGCCGGTCACCTTCAGTTATTTCGACCTGGCAAAGAAAAAATATGTGACCCTGCAGAGTCCGGAATATACCCTGAATGTGGAGAAGGGAAGTGGATCTTCTGCCGTCACGACCTATTCCGGCATGGGGAAGGAGGAGATCCAGTACATCGGAAGCGATATCAGGCATATTGAAAGCCGCACCTTCCATCTATATAAAGGGGGGGCCTGGTTCCTTGGAACCCTTTCTTATTTTCTCTGGCTGGCGTTCCCCCTGGTATTGTTTATTGCCCTGCTGATCCTCTTCAAGAAACAGGCTGCCAGGCGCAGCAACACCCTGCTGATGAAAAACCGGAAAGCCACGCGGGTAGCGAAGAAACGACTCCGGAAGGCAGAGGATTTCCTGAAACACGGGAAGCAGGATCCCTTTTATGAAGAGATCTCGCAGGCCCTCTGGGGATATTTGGGGGATAAATTCGGGATCCCTAAAGCCGAACTTTCCATGGATTCCGTCCTGCAGGTGCTTCAGGGGAAACAGGTGAGCGAAGAGATTATCGCGCAGTTCATCTCCACCCTCAACGATACGGAGTACGCCCGCTTCGCCCCGGGCGACAAAGCCCCGCGGATGGAGGAAACATACAGCAAGGCGATGGAGATTATTGCAAAAATAGAAAGATCGCTGAAATGAAAACAGTTCGCAATTGGCAGTTGGCAGTTGGCAGTTGGCAGTTGGCAGTGGGAAGTCGGCAGTTGGCAGTTCGAAGTTTGCTTCTGGCTTCTGGCTTCTGGCTTCTGGCTTTTACCCTGTTTGCCCAGGATCCCACAGCGGCCCTGATAAAAGCAAACAAAGCTTATACTGACGGATTGTACAACGATGCGGCAGAGCTATATAAACAGGTCGCCGATGCCGGCTATCAGGCTCCGGAACTCTTTTTTAACCTGGGCAATTGCTATTATAAACTGGACGACTTCCCCAACGCCATCCTGTGGTACGAACGGGCCAGGCGGCTCGATCCCGGAAATGAGAACATCGACTTTAACCTCAATGTAACCAACAGCAAGATCGCCGATAAAATCGACGCCCTTCCCGAACTGTTTTACGTGCGATGGTTTAAAGCCCTTGTCAATCTTTACCCGGTCAAACTCTGGTCGTACCAAACCATCATCTTCTTTATCCTAACCCTGGCCTCCATCTCCCTTTACCTCCTTGGTGTCCGGTTGATCCTCCGCAAAGCCGGCTTCTGGACTGGGTTCCTGTTCTTTACCCTCACGCTCTTCACCCTTCTCTTCTCCCTCTCGGGAACCCATCAGATGAAGAACCTTCGCGAAGCCATCGTGTTTGATCCGACGGTCACGGTCAAGAGCTCTCCCGATGAGAAGAGCATCGACCTTTTCGTCCTTCACGAAGGAACCAAGGTGCGGGTACTCGACAAAATCGGCACCTGGTACGAGATCCGCATCGCTAACGGCAGTGTCGGTTGGCTGCCCGGGGAAGCACTTGTGGAGATTTAGGAGACATGACTACTTATGAACAAGCTTATTCCCTAGATCATCTTGCCACCTTCATCGATAAAATTTTTTTGCAGAATTAAGTTTTTAAATTATATTTGTTGGTTTAAATGAAGATCTCATCAATCTCTTGGATGATTTGATTTTCCTGCGATTACATAAAAAAACCAACGTAACAGATCAAATTGCTAAAACCAGGAATATGAAAAACAGACTTTTACCATTTGGCTTGATGGCGTTATTTCTAGGGTTATCTTGTGTGCTTTTCTCCACTTCTATGATGGCTTTCAATCCGGATAATAAACAGCCAGACCGGAGCTCGGATTTGCGGATGCACCAGATCCGCAGCAATCAGGTAACAGGGGTGATAGATCCGGCAGATGTCCTGCGGGCGAGAAACCAGCTTGGAACCCTGCAAACCAAATCAACGGCAGGACTTGGCCTTGAGTGGATGCATATTGGTCCGTCGAACTGGGCCGGGCGTTCCCGTGTGGTCATGTTCGACAACCAGGATCCCCAGGGGCTGACCCTGTTTACCGGTGGCGTCTCGGGCGGCATCTGGAAGTCTACCAACCTGGGTCTGACATGGAACGGGGTCAATGAAGGCAGCAACGAAGTTCTTCGGGTCTCAGCGATGACGCAGACTCCAGGCGGAACTATTTACGTGGGAACCGGAGAAGTTTATTGCTATACAGCAGAGTTCATGGGAACCGGATTGTACCGCTCCGAAGATGGATTTAATTTCAGCGCCATTCCGGGAACCCAGCCTGTTTATAATGATCCTTACTCAAACTGGGCTTTCGTAACCAAACTCGCATGCGATCCCAGAAACGGCAGATTGTTCGCTGCCACGACCAATGGTATTAACTATTCCGATGATGGCAATACCTGGACAAACCTGATGGTCGGATTCTCCATCGATGTCGTAGTAGGATCCGATGGGACTGTAGTCTTTGTGGTCGACGGCGAAGTATGGATCGCACCCGGAGGAGATCTTGGAAACCTGATTAATGTATCCACCGGGGAAGAAAATATGCTGCCGAACGAGAATGTCGGATGGATCTCGGTTGCCATTGCTCCCTCCAATCCCAATATCATCTATGCCAGTATCGCACGCGCAGGGGATTACTTCCTTATGAATATTTACCGCTCCGGAAACAAAGGAGCCTCCTGGTCGGTGATCTTCCCTGCCAATCCCACATACGAACCTTTTAGCGGATCAGGATGTTACGCCAATACACTTGCTGTTTTCCCGAATAATCCGGATACCATCCTTCTGGGTGGCTACTCCTGCTGGCTAGGGGCAAGGTACGATGAAAACGGATACTATGACTGGCAGGAAATCTCCTTCGCCG
>JAZDGR010000027.1:0-25912 GCA_043806735.1 bacterium
AGCGTTTGGTCTCCTTTGATTACCTGGTCAACCAGGATCCCCAGGGTATCCCCAGGTTCTCCATTCCGGAGGGGGGCTCTTGCGACTCTTTCGCCGGGTTTCAAATTGTTCGGACAAAGTTTGTTGGCCAGGTCATAATAGGGATAATCACCTGAATAGGGATCATAGGCTCCGTCTCCGTTGACATCGAAAAATGGCGCCAGGTAGTTGGCCTGTCCTTTGGCTCTGTCGCCGTGTGCCGGCCAGTCCAGAATAGATCGCGGGATCTGGTAATCGAGATAGAGGTCCTTGTTATCCCACCAGGCGAGAAACTCTTGAACCTCCATTCGGGTCATGGGGTAGAGCCTGTCATATTTGGCACATACATCCGCGTCGATGGCGGCCGTTCCATCAATAGTCAGAGGGCCGGGCCAGAAGTCATTCCGGGTGTGCGCATTTCCTGTGGTAGGGCCCTGACCGTAACGGTAAGCTGCCAGTTTCAGGTTGTTATTGACGTCGATCCCCCCGATCCAAAGCGAGAAGGAAAACATCGACATTTTCCGTGATCCTTTCGGGATCTCGTATTCGGCGTTTTCCAGGAACCATCCATTCCCGTAAGAATAGCAAAGGGTTCTGACGTTATTGATATCAAGATATTTGTACTGAGAACCGGCTTCGCAAGCTGCAGCTGTTTCTTTGATCGTATGGGTGCTTTTGGTGCCTTTTCCGACCACTTCCCTTCCATAGGAAGAAATTTGTAGCATGACCAGGCAGCAGATTGAAAGGAAAACGAAACGAAGTATATTTTTCATAGAACTGATATTTTTGAATAACCTGATACTAATTGAGTTCTTCATGATAGGCCTCCTCCCTGCGGTTAGAAATTGAACATTACACCCAATCGGATCTGACGGGGAGAACTGAAGTTATACGGATTTGCAATATAAATGGAGTAAAGATCCCGGTAGGATTGGGGATCCACCTGCTGATTGATCTGATTCTGCCATTCCCGAGCGGTCA
Source organism: bacterium (assembly GCA_043806735.1). Classification (GTDB taxonomy): domain Bacteria; phylum Bacteroidota; class Bacteroidia; order Bacteroidales; family FEN-979; genus QYOJ01. The sequence goes on from JAZDGR010000027.1 coordinate 1,000, forward strand.
GATACCCGTCGTCCGTCGCGCTGCCGGTTGCAGGGTAAACACCTGTAACGTTCTTGGTGTTGAACAGATTAAGGATATCCAGATAAACGTCAAAGGATCCGGTTGACTTTTTATTTTTCCCCATGACAATCCCAAATTCCTTGTCTACACGCATGTTGATCACAAACTGCCACGGGAGCCTGGCGCCATTAATGGAGCCCTTGATTGGTCCCATCGCTCCATATGGCATTACGTCTGCCGATTTCGTATAGGGTGTTCCGGAACCACCTGTGATGGTAAAGTTTGCGCCGAAGTTGGAGAGTAACTGCACGGGTGCTTTCCCGCTCTTTTTCCGTTTGATCACCGGTCCGTTGTAATCCTTGCCCACGCCAAAACGATAGTCGAGACTGATATTGAACTGGTGACGGCGGTCGAAACTCAGGGGATTCAGCGTACGTAAGTTCGGTTGTTCGGAACGAATTATAGCAGATGCTGCATTGGGATCTGACCCGGTACCGTCGGCAAACTGCAAGGTATAGTTGAATCGTAACCGGGCATTGTTTGTCCGGCGAAGGTCATACGTAACCGTCAGCCCTTTGACAGTCCCGAAATCAATGTTGGCATAGGAGTAATAGGTTCTTGGATAGGCGCCCGTATAGCGGTACTGCTGGATGTCGTCGCGCATTTCACGGTAGAAAACAGCCAGTTTTAATGAAGAAGCGTTGTTGATCTTTTGCTGGAACCCGATTTCGTAATCGATGGTCATCTGCGGTTGCAATGCCGGATTGTTGAGGGTATTGCCTCCGGCAAGGTTAATGTAATAGTAAGAGATCGGATCGATCACATTGCCTGATGTGGGGCGTTGGGTCAGAATATCATAATGGGCATAAAAGAGGGCATCATCGGAGATGGGGAAAGAGAAAGAGATACGAGGCATAAAATTGGTCTGAGGTTCATAGTCTTGAAAGACATCTGCCTGTACGGTAGAAATTGAAGGATCTATCAGGTACGGGGAGATTCCGTTTCCTTTATCCAGCAGGCGCGGGTCGGTGATGACGGTACCTTCTTTATTGTACCAATCGCTTTCCAGACGGTACCCGGTGATTTCGGTCGGGTTGCTGACATCATCCACATAAACGACATAATCGCTTCCGATGTTCGCCGGATGGAAAACCGGTTGGCCGTTCAGTTCGGTGACTTCTCCTGCTGTTTTAGCCGCGAAAAACAAGTAGGGGTCTTTCAGGACCGGTTGGTTGGCATCGAAACGGTCAATACGCAGCCCGATGTTAAAGATCAGGTCACGGAAAGCAAATTTATCCTGGATGTAACCGGCGATGTAAATGGGCTCATAGGCTCCGATGGGGCGGGTATAATTCCCGTTTTCGTCTTTAGCCGTAAAGAAATCTTCCCAACTGGGCCGGTAATTCAGCTTCTTCCCCCGGAAGTCATATCCCCGGTATCCTACTTTGGCGTTTCCGTTGTCCAGCATTTCATCTGCCGTAAACATGTCGAGGCTGAATATCGGTTCGGGGATGGAGATGGTATGAAGCTGCTGGTTCGCGTCGTAGTAAGAGATGGAATTCTTATAAAAATCATACGAATCGATATCGATGAAATCCAGTCCGTCAACCGCCAGTCCCAGTTTTTCCCTTAATTGGATGTCGAAATTCCGTTGCAGAAGAGGTACATATTTTCTGTAGTAATAAATGGTATCCATAAATACCCCGTCGAGGACAACCAGTTGAGGGTCGTTCAGATTCAATTCAAGTAATTGCTGGTTGGTGGATCCTCTCATCAATCCCCACATACCGGCGCCATCATATCCATAAGAGCTGGAGGTCTGCTGTTGGTATTGCAAACCAAGTTGAATTTCATGATTTCCGAAGTCAGCTGCAAACGTAGCATTGACGGAAAGCTGGCTGCGTGTTCGTACATTATATCCATTGGCACGGTTTCCCGGGGATTGCCACATGGTGTATATCCCGAACGGATCCATCCCGTTGATCAGTCCGCGTCCCTGGATGATCTCATCCATATTCTCGTAATGTCCTTCAGGGTCGTTCGGGAAGAGGTTGTAGTACTGTGTTGTCCATGCGGCTGCACCGGGATTTAGATCGAACGGCGTGTACAGAACGATGGTATCCCGGAAACCGTTCTGAAGGTGGGCGTTTTTCCCGGCAATTGAGTCATACTCAAGCCCCGGTGTATAAGCGCGAATCGTATGGGTCTCAAATTTCCCGATATACCCATATTCGAAGAGGTTTTCTTTATGTTCGGCGTCTTCCGTTTTTTCGTAAGTCTGCGTATAGTCCGCTCCGATCGAATAATAGATGTTGTCGACAAAGGATTTTTCCTCTTTGGCAGAACGGAAACGCTGTGTAAATCGCCCGTTCACACGCCAGACGGAAGAGGTGGAATGAGAGTTGTTCATGTAGTTCAGCAAGGATCCTGAATAATTGAAATTGTACCCGTCAAAAAAGTTAAACTGACCGCCGAACGACATATTGATGGTGGAAGAGAGCCGGAAATCCAGTTTCCCCGAGACAAGGATATTGTAATTGGAGGTGTTCATGGTGGTCCGGGTTTTTTCCAGGTCATTCATGGTGAGGTACTCTGCATTCAGGTTGACACCTTGCCCATTGTCACTCAACCGGATGGGATGGGCCTGTAGTTCACTTATGACCTCGTCTGTGCCTTTGTAGAGCCCTGTGGCGTTTGGAGATCCATCTTTGTTGTACGTAATGTCCCCGCTTATGAAGTAGCCCATGATCGGAATCTTGTTTTTACTCACCGTATCCCGTTTGGATACCAGCGGGCCCGTCATGTTGAAGCCCACACGGTTATAACCGAATGGATCGAGGTATTGGGAGGTCTGGAGGTCAAGGCCGGCTGAAAAATCCTGGGAAGGCCCGCGGGTGGTCACGCTGATAATACCCCCCGTAGCATCCCCATAACTGGCGGGAGTTCCTCCGAGGATTACTTCCACCTGTTCGATGGCTGACTGTGGCAAAGCCGAACTGCCGATGACGCGCATCCCGTCAATGTAGTAGACGGTTCCTGTGTTACGGGCACCACGGATACTGGCGATATTCCCGCTGGCATCGGTCGTAACACCCCCCACAGTGGTAGCTACAGACTCGGCTGACTTGTTGGCCATTTTGGCTATTTCTTCCTGGGTCACGGTTCCTCCGGATACCGTCTGGTCCTTGCTGATCAAAGGCACCTTATAATCTACCACTTCCACCTCTTTCAAGGTTGCAGTGACCTGACTCATAGCAATGTCCTGAAAAGTGATCTTATCCGCAAGGATCTGAACCCCTTGCATGAGATAATCCCTGTAACCAACATAGGTTGCTTTCATATCCACCTTCCCTGCCGGAACCGGTTTAATCGTGTAATTGCCGTTAAAATCCGATGTGGCTCCGCCCATCTGAACGCCTCCAACCAGCACAACAATGTTTGCAAAGGGAATGGGTTCCTTGGTTTGTGCATCGGTTATATTCCCTTTCAGCGTCCCGGATCCGACTTGTGAGAATACCGACAAACTTGTTGTCAGTATGATTCCAATAGTTAATAGTAAATTTCTTAACATACCATATAATTTTATGTTAGATTATATTGTGCTTTTTAAAAGGTGGTAAAGATAATAATATTTTAATCTGAATTCCAAATTGGAAATCTATTTTTTCAGGGGGGTGATCCGCTTCGATTTTTTCCGCGATTCCCGCATCATAGCACGGGTCTCTTTCGTTTGGCTCTTATGGTGACGTTTCAGGTCTGCTTCATAGACTTTTTTTGCCTTGATTCCCTCTTTTCTCCGTTTCCGGTCTATTTGCTTCTGGTTGACCTTAACCTGCTGCGAAAAGAGGGAGAAATTCATGGGGAAGATAAAACCCAAGAGCAGGAAGAAAACAATTGTTGAGAAGTATCCCTTGCGCATTTTAAGAGGCTAATTTACAATTAAACCGCTTGGATTACGTTTTAATAACGAATTTTGTCCTGAAATAGTCTGTCGGATGAAGTACGTAATCAGTTCGGTAATCCTTGTTATTCTTTCCATTGCAGCTTCCTGTAAAAAGGAAAATCCCCAGCCCCGCATTCCCGAGGTCTACGTAAACTTTTTCATCAATCCGAATTCCACCGAATACCTCGATTTGAATGCCCCCGGAGGATGGGCCTATGTGACGGGCGGATACCGGGGAATCCTGATTTACCGTCTGACAATGACTGAATTTCTTGCCTACGAACGAACCTGTCCTTTTGATCCTGAAGAGGTGAACGCGCGGATCGAAGTGGAACCGTCGGGAGTTACAGTTCAGTGCCCTGTTTGCAAATCCAAATATATTCTGCTTGACGGATCCCCTTTCGAAGGCCCCTCTCCTTACCTCCTGAAGCAGTACCACACCAACTACGACGGAGCGCTGCTTTACGTATATAATTAATAGCGGTAATGCTCGGGTTTGTACGGGCCCTCTACCGGAACGCCGAGGTAATCGGCCTGCTCGCGGGTCAGTTGTGTGAGCTTGACCCCCAGCTGATCCAGGTGAAGGCGTGCGACCTCTTCGTCCAGTTTCTTGGAAAGCCGGTATACACCAACGGGGTACTCGTGCGACCAAAGGTCGAGCTGGGCCAGCGTTTGGTTTGAAAAGGAGTTGCTCATGACAAACGACGGGTGTCCTGTCGCACACCCCAGGTTCACGAGGCGGCCTTCGGCCAGCAGGTAGATCGATTTTCCGTCGGGGAACAGGTATTTATCGACCTGGGGTTTGATGTTGATTCGTTCGATCCCGGGCCAGTTGTTTAATTGTTCGACCTGGATCTCGTTATCGAAATGTCCGATGTTGCAAACAATCGACTCGTCTTTCATTCTCGAAATGTGGTCAGCCGTGATGACATCCTTGTTTCCGGTAGTGGTCACCCAGATGTTCCCTTCTTTCAGGGCATCTTCCACGGTGGTCACTTCAAAACCTTCCATGGCAGCTTGCAGGGCACATATCGGATCAATCTCGGTAATCAGGACACGGGCGCCATAGGATTTCATAGATTTTGCGCAGCCTTTCCCTACATCACCATAACCAAGAACTACCACTACCTTTCCGGCAATCATCACATCGGTTGCACGCTTGATCCCGTCGGCCAGCGATTCACGGCAACCGTAAAGATTGTCAAATTTGGATTTGGTCACCGAATCGTTCACGTTGATGGCAGGAACCAGCAAGGCACCCTGTTCCTTCATCTGATAAAGCCGGTGAACGCCGGTGGTGGTCTCTTCCGATACCCCTTTCCATGTTTTCACAGTACGGTGCCATTTGGTTGGATCTTCCACGTAAGCTTCGCGCAGCTGTTTCATCATCGCTTTTTCATCGGAAGTTGGAAGCTCCTTCTTCAGTAACTCCGGATGGTTCTCAATTTCATACCCTTTGTGGATCATCAGGGTGGCATCTCCGCCATCGTCAACGATCAGGTTCGGGCCCAGGTTGCCGGGGAATGTCAGCGCCTGGTTAGTGCACCACCAGTATTCTTCGAGGGATTCCCCCTTCCAGGCAAAAATGGAGATTCCCTTGGCTGCCAGTGCGGCAGCCGCATGGTCCTGCGTGGAAAAGATATTACAACTGGCCCAGCGGACGTCGGCGCCAAGTTCGATCAGTGTTTCAATCAACACGGCCGTTTGGATCGTCATGTGAAGAGAGCCTGTGAGCCGGGCTCCTTTCAGGGGCTTTTCCTGAGCCTGTTTTTTCCGGATTGACATCAGTCCGGGCATCTCTTTTTCCGCAATCTCCATCTCCTTCCGGCCCCATTCAGCCAGCGAAAGATCTGCTACCTTGTATTTCAATTCTTTTTCCACAGCTATATTTTCCATTACAACCTGTTTTGTAGAATGAGTGGCAAAGTTACGGAAAAACGCCAAAATCCCAAATTGAAATTCCTACTTTTGCAGGATGCCGTTAATTTTCAAGGAATCGGTTCCCGGGATCGCCAGAGCCGGCGTCTGGCATTGCACCGAACCGGAAGAGGTTTTTCGCTCAAAGATCGTATTGAATCCGGCAGATGAAGAGATCCTCTCCGGGATCCGGAATACATCCCGGAGACTCCAGTGGTTGGGTTGCCGTATGGTACTGTTTGCACTGTCGGGGAATCCTGAGGTGCGGATCCGGTATGATTCATTCGGAAAACCCGGGCTTCTTTCTTCGGGTTCATTTATCTCCTTTACCCATTCGGGAAGCCACGCCGCCGCGATCGTTTCAGACAAAACAAATACCGGTATCGACCTGGAAAAGATCCGGGAAAAGATCGTCCGGGTGGCCGATCGCTTTCTCTCCCCGGACGAGCTTTCTTTGATCTCAGGCAAGGATCGCCTGGAGAAGCTCACGCTCTTCTGGTGCGCCAAAGAAGCGCTATATAAACTATATGGCAGACCCGAACTTGATATAAAACATGATCTATGTATCGAATCGTTTACCTACCTTTGTCACGGCGAAGGCGAGCTGACCGGTTCGATGAAAATCCGGGAAAGGATTTTCCATATCCCGGTTACCTGGCGCAAAATCGGGGCTTACATGCTTGCCTGGGCTCTGGATAAACAAATCAGATAACCTAATGTCGGCATTCCTTGAACATGCGCTTCAACACCGCATTCTCGTTCTGGATGGGGCTATGGGAACCATGGTCCAGGAGTATGGGCTCAGCGAGGAGGATTTTCGCGGCGAACGGTTTGCGGGAGCTTCCGTAAACGTGAAAGGCAACAACGATCTGCTGGTTCTTACCCGGCCCGGGGTCATCCGTGAGATCCATGAAAAGTTCCTGAAAGCCGGCGCCGATATCATTGAAACCGACTCGTTCAACGCCAACCGGATCTCCCTGGCCGACTACCGGATGGAAGAGCTCGCATATGAGATCAATGTCGCGGCAGCCAAGTTAGCCCGGGAGGCGGCGGATAAATTTTCCGCCCTCACCCCGGACAAGCCCCGTTGGGTAGCGGGATCAATGGGTCCGACCAACAAAACCGCCTCCCTATCCCCCGATGTCCAGGACCCTGCCTTCCGGGCTGTCAACTTCGATGATCTTTACCGTGCATATCACGAGCAGGCTTTGGGACTGATCGACGGGGGTGTTGACCTGTTGATGGTGGAGACCATCTTCGACACCCTGAATGCAAAAGCAGCACTGGTCGCCATTTCCGACATTTTTTCCGAGCGTGGCATCCGGATTCCGGTGATCGCTTCGGTCACCGTGACCGATCTCAGCGGCCGTACCCTGTCAGGCCAGACGCTTGAAGCTTTTCTATACTCCGTCTGTCATTTTGACCTGTTTGCCCTGGGATTGAACTGTTCTTTGGGAGCGAAAGAACTCCGTCCCTACCTTGAGGAATTTTCAAAACTTGCCCCATTCCCCCTGGTTGTTTATCCGAATGCTGGTTTGCCGAATCAATTCGGAGAGTATGATGAAACGCCGGAAACTATGTCCGGATACGTTACCGGCTTCCTCGAAAACGGACATGTAAATATCATCGGCGGATGTTGCGGAACGACGCCGAAACACATTCAGCAACTGGCAACACTTGCTGCCAAATACCCTCCCCGTTTGATTCCTCCGAAGAGACATGATTTCCGGTTAAGTGGGCTGGAACCGTTACTGGCCTACGAAGGAAGCAATTTCATCAACATCGGGGAGCGGACCAATGTAAGCGGGTCAAAGAAATTTGCCAGGCTGATCTTCGAAGAGAAATACGAAGAGGCGTTATCTGTTGCACGGCAGCAGGTGGAAAACGGAGCCCAGATCATGGATATCAGCATGGATGAGGCCATGCTTGACGCAGAACGGTCGATGGTCAGGTTCCTGAATATGTTCGCATCCGATCCCGATATAGCTAGGGTACCGCTGATGATCGATTCATCCAAATGGTCGGTGATCACAGCCGCCCTCAAATGCATCCAGGGAAAACCGGTCGTCAATTCGATCAGTCTGAAGGAGGGGGAAGAAGCATTCACGGCACATGCCCGGCACCTGAAAAAATTCGGAGCTGCAGCCGTCGTCATGGCCTTTGATGAAGAGGGTCAGGCCACTACCTTTGATCGCCGGATAGCCGTTGCACAAAGAGCTTATGATATCCTGACCAAGGAGGTGGGATTCCCGCCGGAAGATATCATTTTCGATCCGAACGTCCTGACCATCGCCACCGGAATTGAGGAACACAATACCTATGCTATAGATTTCATCCGGACGGTTTCCTGGATCAAGGAAAACCTCCCTTATGCGAAAGTCAGCGGGGGCATCAGCAATCTTTCTTTTTCCTTCCGCGGAAATGACCTGATCAGGGAAGCCATGCATTCGGCATTTCTCTATCATGCAATCAAAGCCGGGTTGGATATGGGGATCGTGAATGCTGGAAACCTGCCGGTCTATGACGAGATCCCGAACGAGTTTCTCAAACTGGTGGAAGATGTGATCCTGAACCGGCGCAAAGATGCGACCGAACGGCTGATTGCATACGCAGATGCCCATCGCGACGGAGACCGGAAAGGGGTTCAGATGGATGAGTGGCGTTCGTATCCGCTCGAAAAACGATTGGCCCATTCGCTGGTCAAAGGCATCACCGATTACATCGACGAGGATATCGATGAAGCGCTGGTCCATTTCGACCAGGCAATAAAGATCATCGAAGGTCCGCTGATGGATGGCATGAACCAGGTCGGAGACCTGTTTGGGTCGGGCAAGATGTTCCTGCCCCAGGTTGTCAAAAGCGCCCGGGTAATGAAAAAGGCCGTCGCCAGACTTCTACCTGTTCTGGAAGCCGAAAAAAACCGCGACCAACTGGCTGCCATGAGCGCCGGAAAAATACTCCTGGCTACGGTGGAAGGCGACGTCCACGACATCGGGAAAAACATTGTAGGAGTTGTCCTGGGATGTAACAACTACGAAGTGATCGATCTCGGAGTGATGGTCCCGGCCGAACGGATCCTCCAGGAAGCCAAAGCGCAGCGTGCAGACATCATCGGCCTGAGCGGACTCATAACCCCTTCCCTGGATGAGATGATCCATGTAGCCAAAGAGATGGAACGGACCGGTTTCAAGGTCCCCCTGCTGATCGGGGGAGCCACGACTTCCGAGATCCATACGGCAGTCAAAATTGAACCTGCATATACCCACGCGGTGATTCACGTGAAGGACGCATCCCGGGCAGTGGGTGTCATGCGGAGTTTGCTGTCACCCAAAAGCCGGTCAGAATATACCCGAAAGATCCGCCAGAAATACCTGGAGATCAGGGAGCAACATGAGAAGAAACAGGAGATCAATTATCTGACACTCAGCGAAGCCCGGAAGAACAAGTTGAAGATAGCTTGGGAAGGAACTTACATTCCGAAGCCCCAGAAGACCGGGAACATGGTATTTTACGATATCCCCCTTCCTGAGGTTCAGGACTACATTGACTGGACCTTTTTCTTCCATGCCTGGAAGCTGAACGGGAAATACCCGGGGATCCTGAACGATCCCGTCAAAGGGGAAGAGGCACGGAAACTGTTTGACGAAGCAACAGCCCTGCTGAGAGATATCATCCAGAAAAAGATGTTGCTTGCCAAAGCGATTATTGGAATCTATCCCTGCAACTCGGTGGGTGACGATGTGGAGGTTTATTCCGACGAACGGCGCTCAGAGATCGTAACCACGTTGCACTTTCTCAGAAACCAGCAGGTGAAGGAGGAGGGGGTTCCCAATCTTTGCCTTGCCGATTTTGTCGCACCCAGGGAGTCGGGTACGGTTGATTACATTGGAGCCTTTGTGGTGACTGCCGGACTGGGCGTTAAGGAGTGGGTGGAACAGTACGAACAGGAGCTGGATGATTATCATGCCATCCAGATCAAGATCCTGGCCGACCGGCTTGCCGAAGCCCTGGCCGAACGCATGCATCATCTCGTTCGGAAAGAATCCTGGGGTTATGCAAAGGATGAAAACCTAGATATCCAGGAGATGATCCGGGAACAATACCAGGGAATCCGTCCTGCCCCGGGCTATCCCGCTTGCCCCGATCATTCGGAAAAACAAATCCTGTTTGACCTTTTGCAGGTGGATAAAAATATTGATGTACGCCTGACTGAAAACTTCGCCATGTATCCGGCTGCCAGCGTTTGCGGATATTATTTCGCCCACCCCGAAAGCCGGTATTTCAACCTGGGCAAGATCAGCAAAGACCAGGTTTCGGATTATACACGCCGGAAAAACGGTTCTTTTGAAACCATTGAGAAATTGTTGAATCCTGTTTTGAACTACTGATTATGAGAGTTATTGACCTGATAAATCAATCCGATAAAACCCTTTTTTCCTTCGAGGTCCTGCCACCGCTCAAAGGCCACAATGTCTCAGGCATATACAAAGCTATTGATCCCCTGATGGAGTTCAATCCCTCCTTCATCAACGTTACCTACCACCAGGAGGAGGTGGTTTACAAGAAACATCCCAGCGGACTGCTGGAGAAAAAAACCATCCGCAAGAGGCCGGGAACGGTTGCTATCTCAGCCGCTATTAAATACAAATATCCTTCCGTGGAGGTAGTCCCGCACCTGATCTGCGGCGGTTTCTCCAAGGAAGATACGGAGTATGCCCTCATCGATTTTCATTACCTGGGAATAAATAACCTGCTTGCTCTCCGCGGAGACCCGCCAAAAGGGATCCGGGATTTCATCCCCGAACCCAACGGACATCCTTATGCTTCCGGACTCGTGAAACAGATCACCGATATGAATAAGGGGAGGTACCTGGATGAGGGCCTCCGGAATACAACGGCAACCGATTTCTGTGTCGGCGTGGCCGGATACCCCGAGAAGCATATTGAATCTCCCAATTTCGAGTACGACCTGCAGTACATGAAAGAAAAAATCGATGCCGGGGCCGAATACATCATCTCCCAGTTGTTTTTTGATAACCAGCACTATTTTAATTATGTAAAACGGTGCCGTGATGCCGGTATCAAGATCCCGATCGTCCCCGGATTGAAACCGGTTGCCACCATCAAGGACATTACGGTCTTGCCCCAGGTTTTCAACATCGACATCCCGGAAGACCTGGTAAAAGAAATCCAGAGGTGCCGCAACAACGATGAAGCTTTCCAGGCAGGTATCGAATGGACGATCAGGCAATCGCAGGAGTTGATCCGGTTTGGCGTCCCCGTACTTCATTATTTCACCATCGGCATCTCCGACAACATCCGGAAGATCGCTTCCGCCCTCTTTTAAATCCATTGCTTATGAGTATTTATTCATCCCTGATTAAACAGGTAAAAGAGGGCAAAAAGAAATTCGCCGTGCTCATTGATCCCGATAAATACACTTTGTCGAATCTGAAAAAACTGATCGCGCTGTCGCAGAAATCCGGCGTCGATTACTTTTTCTTCGGGGGAAGCCTGCTCACGCGGGATCAGCAGGATCAGTTCATCGGACAGATCAAAGCAAGTTCAGATATTCCTGTAGTGCTCTTCCCGGGAAATTACTTTCAGATCAACCAGAAAGCCGACGGGATCTTATTCCTCTCGCTGATATCCGGCAGAAATCCCGAATTGCTGATCGGAAAACATGTGATCGCGGCCCCCTACCTGAAAGCCAGTAAACTGGAGGTGATCCCGACCGGTTACCTGCTGATCGACGGGGGGACCCGAACCACAGTTGCCTACATGAGCAACACGGATCCCATCCCTTCGGAAAAAAGTGAGATTGCGGTTTGTACCGCTTTAGCCGGCGAACTTTTAGGGATGCACCTGATTTACCTGGATGCCGGAAGCGGTGCTAAAAAACCGGTTCCCCTGAATATGATCAAGCAGATAAAAAAGTTCATTTCCCTTCCTCTCGTTGTCGGGGGGGGTATTTGTTCAGCTGCTCAGGCCCGGAGCGCCTGCCAGGCCGGAGCTGATGTGGTGGTTGTGGGGAATGCCATTGAAAAGGATATCTCCCTTGCCCCAAAGATCGCCGATGCCGTCCATTTCTGATCAGAAAGATTCCATTTCCACGTTAAACTTTTGTTAAAAAATGCGTTTTCTGTAACTTTTTCGTTTAATAAGCATCTTATTACCAAAATCTCAAAAACGAAAACAATGAAAACGATTCAATATTTAACAGCAATTTTAGTATGTACCCTAAGTTCGCAGGTTCTTTTCGCCGAAAGCGATGGAACTTCTTTAAAAGAACCCAGTCCAAAAGTAACGCTGGAAATGAAGGATCTGGTTCCTGAAATTCCAAAAACAGCCGATTTTGATGAGCAGGTCACTTTTACCCCTGATCTGTCGCCGGATATTCCCAAAGAAGCCCCTTACAGCGAAACCCTTTAACCTCTATATAATTCTTCTTGTGCTTTTATGAAAAAAGCCGCTTCCTTCCGGAAGCGACTTTTTTTTGAGCCTCTCAGGGGACTAGAACCCCCGACCTGCGAATTACGAATCAGCTGCTCTACCAATTGAGCTAAAGAGGCATCCTTCTAGTTAATCATCCCGCTTTGAAGTGGAAATTTCATTAAACTCAGGGAATTGGCGCAGAAATTGAATATTTATTGCATTGGGCTTATTTCTGAGCACTTCCAACCCACGTTGAGTAATAACAACTCTCGTTGTTTAGAAAAGGCAGTCTGGTGGCACGTTGACGAGCAGAAAATTAATAAAGACCAGTCGTTGTTTATAACTAATTCTTCAAAAACATAAAAATAAACCGTACCTTGGACGCGTATCTTAGATTTTATATTCTGTAATAATATGAACGGAAAATGAAAAAAGACACTCTGGAATACAGGATGATGATGGAAAATAATCGACATAAAATCTCCAATTCAAAACTATTAACAGGGTCAATAATAGGTAAATATCCCATAATTCTTGATGGTGGTAGAACGACAATATTTATTTCTGATAAAAGCAAGGAGTCCGAGACAAGACAAAAGTATAAATTGCGAAGGGATAATAGGGTTATGTTCTATGTTAAAAAACCTAAATCATAAATTCTTTGGCAGGCTTAACGCTGGGATATAATGGGCAGGAATCCTGACAATGGTTCCCTTGGATATAGCCCTACCCGTTTTTTCAGCCCGTTAATTCAGCAAGAATCTACCTAATTTGCACAACAGTGGACAACAGGATGGAGATATCAAACCATCAGGTTACGGTTCCCAAGTCAAAACTATTATCTGGTTCAGTGGCAGATAAGTACCCTGTCCTGCTTGATGATGGTCGAACAATAGTTTATATAGCGGATAAAAGTCGGGAGCGAGAAATAAGGTTACGGTATGGATTGCGAAAGCGATAATGAGGCTATTTCACCTCAACCTTCGCCTTCACTTATTACAGCGCATTTTAAAAAGACAGAAAATTGCACCAAGAAGACTTTATAAAAAGGCAAATCGACCAACTTGGACGAGTGCTTGGAAAAATACTCACTGATTTACTTGGGCTTAAAGCCCAAGGACAGATAAGGGTCACCTAGATGGCGGTTAACTCAGTTGATTGATGTCATCAGTGTAAGAAACTTATTTTAATGCTCCAGAACGCACGTCACCCTGTGTCCGCTGGACCCTCTTTTCGACTGAAGTTCGTTCAACCCTCACCCCAATTATTGATGCAATCAGCGATAGCACCCAGCCGCCACAAATGAGCATCCACAATGATGTATGCCAGAACGTTGGTTCCACAATTGCAGCAATTATGCCAACCACATTGAATATCAGCGGGACGTACCAGATGCTACTGGGGTTCATTTTTACGATAAAATAACAACCAATGGCAATCAGCACATCAAAGATGATATAGGTAGCGAGAAAGGGGTATTTGGATGGTCAGAAAGTAGAAGAAAGGTTGTTATGAACGTGCCAAAATAGCACTTAAAAATGTATCAAATTTTGTATTAAATAAAAAATGGCTCCCGATCACACCATCCGAAACCCTTGATTTTACTGAGCCTCTCAGGGGACTTGAACCCCCGACCTGCTAATTACGAATCAGCTGCTCTACCAACTGAGCTAAAGAGGCGGTGTCGGGATGAGAAGACTCGAACTTCCGACCCCCACGTCCCGAACGTGGTGCGCTAGCCAACTGCGCTACATCCCGGGTTCCTTTATCCCCGCACCGGGGCGCGGAAATAAAAGAGCGCAAAAATACGAAAATTTTTCAAAATTTCTACCTTTGCATTATTCATCTGTTTTCCAGGGAACCATATCAAATGCAAACAGTAAACAAACCTCTTTTCTTTCCGCTCTTTCTGGCGGGTTATCTCTTCATTTTCTTCTATGGCTGCAAAGGGACAGGAGGGGAAACTCCCGGTAATCCGGGAACCCGGAATGCGGTCACCGTCGGAGCTCTTGTGATTACACCGCGTGTTTTAAATGACCAGCTTGAGGTTACGGGCACCCTCCTTGCCAATGAGGAAATCGAGATCAGAAGTGAGATCCCCGGCCGGATCGAGGAGATCTTTTTCCAGGAAGGAACCCCGGTCCAGAAAGGATGTCTTTTGTTGAAGATCGACGACAGGGAACTGCAGGCCCAACTTCAAAAACTGAAATTTGAAGAAAAACAGGCGGTCGATGACCTCTTTCGAAAGAAACGGCTGTTCGAAATGAATGCGGTGAGCCAGGAGGAGTATGACAATTCCGCCAACCAACTCGGGATCATCAGATCCCAGATGGACCTTGTCGCAGCTCAACTTTCAAAGACGGAAATCCGTGCACCGTTCAGCGGGTGTATCGGACTGCGGCAGGTAAGTCCGGGAGAATATATCTCGCCTGCAGTTCCCATCTCTATCTTGTTACAAACGGATCCCATCAAAATTGAGTTTTCCATTCCCGAAAAGCACCACGACAGGATACAGGAAGGCTCTCGCATAGATTTTCGCGTAACCGGAGAACCCGGCGTTTTTCATGCCTCGGTATATGCCATTGAACCGAAAATCGATCCTTCGACACGCACCATAATGATCAGGGCCAGGTGTCAAAATCCGGGCAAAAAGCTTATCCCTGGAGCCTTTGCCCGGGTATCGATCCTTCTTGAGACCATTCCGGATGCATTGATTGTCCCTACCGAAGTTGTAATTCCCCAGTTAACGGGAGAAAAAGTATTCTTGTACAAAAACGGAATAGCCCGGTTGCAACCCGTTAAAACAGGGATCCGCACCGACCGTGAAGTTCAGCTCATCCAAGGGATCTGCCCACATGATACAGTCATTATCACGGGTCTGCTCCAACTGCGGGATGGGTTGCCGGTAAACGTAAAACTCCCATGAACATTTCCTCCATCAGCATCAACCGGCCTGTACTGGCTACCGTTATATCTCTTTTATTGCTTCTTTTCGGGATTATCGGGTATTTTTTTCTGGGCATCAGGGAATATCCAAGCGTAGATCCGCCTATCGTTACAGTCAGCACGAATTATGTGGGCGCCAATGCCGACGTCATTGAATCTCAGATCACAGAGCCCCTGGAAGAGTCGATTAACGGCATTGCCGGGATCCGTTCGCTGACCTCAATCAGCAGCGATGGCCGGAGTACCATCACCGTGGAATTTGAACTGGGAGTTGATATGGAGACTGCTGCAAACGACGTTCGCGACCGGGTTTCGCGGGCCTTGCGGAACCTCCCTCCCGATTCCGATCCGCCTATTATTACCAAAGCCAATGCCGATGCCACCACCATCCTGGTAATCACCCTTCAAAGTAACGACCGTTCCCTGATGGATCTTACCGATATTGCCAACATCGTGTTCAAAGAACGGTTGCAAACCGTTCCCGGGGTGAGTGAAATCCGCATCTGGGGAGAAAAGAAATATTCGATCAAACTATTGATGGACCCTGGAAGGTTAGCCAGCTATAACCTCACTCCGCTGGATGTGCGGGCGACGGTGGACCGGGAAAATGTGGAGTTGCCCAGTGGGAAGATCGAAGGGTATGGCACCGAGCTGACGATCAGGACCAGTAGCCGCCTCTCTACGCCCGAAGAGTTCAATGAGATGATCATCCGCGAAAGCGGTGGAACGGTGATCCGGTTGAAAGATGTGGGTGAGGCAAAATTCATTCCCGAAAACGAAAAGACTCTTCTCAAAGGCAACGGCAAGATCCCGATGGTAGGGGTCGCAATTACCCCGCAGCCGGGAGCCAATCAGATTGAGATCGTGGACGAGTGTTACCGGCGGATCGATCAGCTCAAACGGGAGCTGCCGACCGACATTCAGGTGGGGAATGCCCTGGATACGACGTTGAGCATCCGAAAGGCCATCAAAGAAGTGGAGGAGACGATCTTGATTGCATTCGGGCTTGTCCTGCTTGTCATTTTTCTTTTTCTGAGAAGCTGGCGCACAACGGTGATCCCGGTCATTGCCATCCCCATTTCTCTGGTAAGTACTTTCTTTATCATGTATGTGGCAGGATATTCGATCAACATCCTGACCCTTCTCGGGATCGTGCTGGCGACCGGACTTGTGGTGGATGATGCCATCGTGGTCCTGGAAAATATTTACCACAAAGTGGAAGGGGGGATGGATTCCGTTGAGGCAGGCCACAAAGGCTCCAAAGAGATCTATTTTGCCATTATTTCCACCACCATTACCCTGGCGGCCGTTTTTCTCCCTATTATCTTCCTCCGGGGGCTGACCGGCCGGTTATTCCGGGAATTTGGTGTGGTGGTAGCCGGCGCGGTACTCGTTTCGGCACTGGTATCGCTTACTCTGACTCCCATGATGAGCTCGAAGCTGCTAAAGAAGTCGATTCATCATAACCGTTTTTTTCTTTTTACCGAGGAGAAGATCAACCGGTTGATCGACCTTTATAATCTCTCTCTGCAATGGTTCGTCAGAACACGTTGGCTCGCGATTGTGATCATGGGCGTTTCGCTGGTGATGATCGTCGGTTTCGGAGCGCTTCTCCCTTCGGAACTGGCGCCCATGGAAGATAAAAGCCGGTTGCTGATCAGTTCCACGGCTCCCGAAGGGACCTCTTTCGAGCGAATGGATCAATATGTCAATGAGATATTGGATGTCGTGGACACCCTTTCTGAAAAAGCAGCCATTGTAGCTGTGACAAGTCCGAGTCACGGTGCTTCCACTTCCGGGAACACGGGTTTCGTCAGGGTCATGCTCAAGGATCCGTCGGAGCGGGAGCGTTCGCAGCAAGATCTTGCTACGATATTAGGAGGAATTTTACGGCGGTATAATTTTGCCCGGACCTATGTGATCCAGGATCAGACCATCGGGGGAGGAAGCCGGGCCGGATTACCGGTTCAGTTCGTGATCCAGGCAACCGATTTTGAAAAACTCAAAAAATTTCTTCCGCTGTTTATGGAGCGGGCTTCTGCGGATTCAGTCTTTCAGGTGGTGGATCTGGATCTGAAGTTCAACAAACCCGAACTGGCGGTAAATATTGACCGGGACCGTGTGCGGGCACTGGGGGTCAATGTGCGTGATATTGCAGAAAACCTTCAACTTTATTTCAGCGGGCAGCGCTATGGCTATTTTATCCGGAACAGCAAGCAGTACCAGGTCATCGGCCAGGCAAACCGCGAATATCGCGACAATCCGTTTGACCTCTCCGCCATTTATGTACGGAATAACCGGGGAGAGCTCATCCAGATGGACAACCTGGTTACCCTCTCGGAACAGAGCAATCCTCCACAATTATTCAGGTACAACCGGTATGTTTCGGCCACTGTTTCGGCGCAACCCACCGAAGGGATCACCCTCGGGGAGGGGATCAAGGAAATGCGGAAGTTGGCCCGGGAAACGCTCGACGACACCTTCTCCACCGATCTGGCCGGGGTATCCAAAGAGTTTGAAGACAGCTCGGGAAGCCTTCTCTTCGCATTCTTCCTGGCGCTGATCCTGATTTTCCTCATTTTGGCAGCCCAATTTGAAAGCTTTGTGGATCCGCTCATCATCATGTTTACCGTACCCCTAGCGCTGGCAGGCGCGGTGCTTTCCCTCTGGATATTTGGCCAGACGATCAATATTTTCAGTCAGATCGGAGTGATTGTTCTCATCGGGATCGTGACCAAAAACGGGATCTTGATCGTGGAATTTGCCAACCAGCGAAAACGGGCAGGATTGGCTAAAGCGGAAGCCGTTATTGATGCGGCAACCCGCCGTTTGCGCCCTATCCTGATGACCAGTCTGGCTACTGCCCTGGGCGCCCTGCCTATCGCCCTTGCGCTGGGCGCTGCCTCCAGATCCCGAATCCCCATGGGGATCACCATTATCGGGGGACTGATGTTCTCGCTGGTTTTGACCTTGTACGTAATCCCTGCTTTATACACTTACTTCTCCTCTGCAGGGATACAGAACAGAAATGACACACCAATAGTAAAATAGACACGGGATGCGAGATACGGGATGCGAGATACGGGATGCCGGATACCGGATAAGGTCGCTTGTGTGGGTTGTTTTGTTGCTGCTTTTTCCTGGCACTTCCTTTTCGCAGAACCCGGTGACTTTGAAGGAGGCGATCGCGACGGGGCTGAAGAACAACTATTCCATCCTGCTGCAGATTAACGAAGCGGAGATAGCGGCCAATAACAACACCTTGGGGAATGCCGGTTTTCTACCCAGTCTCACCCTGAATGCCTCCCAGAATAACAATTTCAGCAATACCCACCAGGAGACTTCTGCAGGAACGGTGAAAGACATCAACAACGCCATAGCCAATTCGTTCAATGCCGGTGTTGCTTTGAATTGGACGCTTTTTGACGGATTGAGCATGTTCGTCAATAAGAAGATGCTGGGCATCCTGGAAGATCTTGGTGAAAACGGCACCCGCCTCGTTATGGAAGGGACTGTTTCCGATATTACCATGACCTATTATGCCATCATCCAACGTGAAAAGATGGTGAGCGTATTGCAGGAAGCGGTGGATCTTTCCCTGCAGCGGAAACGAATCGCAGAGGCGAAACTGTCGATCGGGGCCGGTTCACAACTAATGCTCCTGCAGTCGACTGTCGACCTGCATGCTGACAGTACCCGTTTGATCCAGCAGCAGGCGCTTCTGGCAAATACCCGTGTGGATTTGAACCGGTTGCTTGGCTTAGAAGTGACTTCACTGGTAATGATTACTGACTCGATTGTCCTGACCGATCCTGGATCCTATGACACGCTGTTGAAGAAAGCATTGGCAGCCAACACGGTTTTGATCGAAGCCCGTCTTCAACAGGGTCTGATGAGACAAGAGGTTAAAAGCGCCCAGTCAGACCGTTATCCTTCGCTTTTCCTTTCTGCCGGATACAATGCCAACCAATTGAACTCTCAAACAGGCTACCTGCAATTCAGTCAGAGCTACGGGCCCTCCATTGGGGTATCGCTTTCCTATAATCTTTTTAATGGATTTGATGTCAACAGAGCCATTAAGAATACCAAAGTCCTTGTCAGCTCCAGTGACCTGGAGTTCGAGGATTCGGAACAGGAGGTCAGGGCAAGCCTTTTGAAAACCCGTACTGATTATACCGCAAATAAGGAGATCATTGGTATGCAGCAGGTGAATGTCCAGGTGGCCGCTCAGAATGTGGAGGTTGCTTTTGAGAAATACAAATTAGGGAGCCTGAACGATATAGAGCTCCGGGAGATCCAGAAGAAGTTGATCGATGCCCAATATGAGTTGATTCTTTCCACGTATGAAGCCAAAAAAGCCGAAACGGAACTTTTGCGGCTTAGCGGCTTGCTGCTGAGCAGGCTGAAATAACCTTTGCTTTTCTCCGGGAATTTTCGTACATTTGAAGGGAATGCCAAACGACCGGTCCTATCCACATGGAAAATATATTACTTCAATATTTCGACAAACCACTCAAGGAAAAGAACGCCTCTATGCCCGATGGGGAAGGACCGGTTGTGACCATTTCCAGGGAGTTCGGATGTCCGTCAAAACAAATCGGGATCCTCCTGACGGAGGCTTTAAACAAGCAATCCATCCAACCTCGGGGAGCCGCAAAACCCCGATGGAAATTTATCAACAAAGAGATCATCGAGGAAGCTGCCCGGGAGCTAAAATTGCTGCCTTCTGATATGGACTATGTCCTGAACTCGGCAGAAAAGGGGCTTTTCGAAGATGTCCTGGTTTCATTTACCAAGCCCTACGTCAGCAATCTCCGGTTGAAACGTACCCTTCAAAGGGTCATCAGGAATGTTGTCTCCCCGGGGCATATTGTACTGGTTGGAAGGGGGAGCTCCATGATCCTTCAGGGATTCCCGGGAGCCCTTCACATCCGGTTGCAGGCTCCGTTAGGATGGAGGGTGGAAGGGATCCAAAAAAACAGAGGCATCTCCACCCACGAAGCCGTTCAGCTTGTTCATGAGATCGATCAAAACAGAATACGTCTTATGGAATTTCTCCTCGGGAAGAAATTCGAATCTTCCCTCTTTGATACCATTTTCAATTGTGCGCGATTATCGAACGAAGAGATCGTCTCTTCCGTTCTTGCCTTGATGAAACTACGGCAAATGATTTAAGGGTCAGAGATCTCCTCTGGTTCGTTTCCATGTTTTATTTCTGCAGGAAAAACCGGATTACTGAATTATATCTTATTTTTGATTGATTTTATCCATGCCCTAAATCATGAACTTATTTGAAAAAATGACCGTTGCCATCGTGGATGATGAGATACGGCTGGAAACACCTGCCGGATGTGCTATCCGGGCTGTTATCCAAAAGCTGAAAGAGATGGATCTTCATGTTGTTGAACTCCTCTCTTATGAAAATGCACTCTCCGCAGTAGTGAGGATGCCCGAGTTGGATGCCATTGTCGTAACGTGGGATCCCGTTACCGAGGCGTCCCGGAAAATGGTTACCGATTTGATTCTCACCTACCGGGAACGGAACCATGAGATCCCGGTATTCCTGTCGGCCTCACCCGATGCGGTCAAAGACCTTCCCCTGGAGCTGGAACGAACGCTGGCCGAGTATTTCTGGATCCTGGAAGATACCACGGAATTTATTGCAGGCCGGATTGAAGCTGCTGCGAGGCGATACCGTGAGCGGTTGTTGCCTCCATTTTTTGGAGCACTCGTCGATTTTGCCGAAGATTTCGAATACTCCTGGCATACCCCCGGGCATGAGGGAGGGACGGCATTTCTGAAATCCCCTTCCGGACGGTTCTTCCACCGGTTCTTCGGGGAGCAATTGCTACGCTCCGATCTTTCCATTTCCGTCGGGGAACTGGGTTCCTTGCTGGACCATTCGGGACCGATTGGAGAAGCGGAGCGATATGCAGCAAAAGTTTTCGGAGCCGATAACACTTATTTTATTACCAACGGCACCTCCACGGCAAACAAAGTGATCCTGCTGGCCTGCGCAACGAAAGGCGATACGGTGGTGATCGACCGGAACTGCCACAAATCACTGGAACATTCAACCATTCTGTCAGATGCGCTTCCCATTTGGATGATCCCTGTCAGAAACCGGTACGGCATCATCGGACCGATCCAGATTCATGAACTTCAGAAAGAGACCCTCCTGGCCAAGATGAAAGCGAGTCCGCTGATCGCCGATAAAAAGAAACTTCCCGTTTACGGGGTGGTTACCAATTCTACATACGACGGCGTTTGTTACCATGCTGTCACCGTGGAAGATTTGCTCGGACAGACTGTTCCCCGCCTGCATTTTGACGAAGCCTGGTACGGGTATGCCCGGTTCAATCCGTTGTATGCCGAACGGTTTGCCATGCGGGACGGAGAACGAAAAGAAAATGGACCAACCGTATTTGCTTCCCAATCGACACATAAACTGTTGGCTGCTCTTTCACAAGCTTCCATGATCCATGTCAGGCAGGGACGGGAACCCATCGAGCATTCCCGGTTCAATGAATCCTTCATGATGCACACTTCCACTTCCCCACTCTATTCGATCATCGCTTCGCTCGACGTTTCATCCAAGATGATGGACGGATCGATGGGTCCCGCCTTAACCGGAGACTGCATCAGGGAAGCCGTCGTATTCAGGCAAACCATGGCCCGGCTTGCACGGAAGCTCGATTCAGTGAATCCCGGGGACTGGTGGTTTGGCATGTGGCAGCCTGATGAGGTGACGGATCCCGACGACGGAACCGCTTTCCGGTTCGAGGATGCTCCTGTGGACCTGCTTTGCAAGGAACCGGACTGCTGGATTTTTCATCCCGGAGAGTCCTGGCATGGATTCGGAGAGCTGCCTGACGGGTATGCAATGCTGGATCCGATCAAGGTGACGGTTCTAACGCCCGGGGTCAACACTGACGGCTCTCTTGCCGAGTGGGGTATCCCGGCCGCCTTGCCAATCAAATATCTCGATACGGAAGGGATCGTCAACGAGAAGTCGGGCGACTACAGTATTCTTTTTCTGTTCTCAATGGGTGTTACGAAAGGGAAATGGGGCACCCTGATTGCCCGGTTCTTCGGGTTTAAAGAGTTGTATGACCGGAATGCCCGGCTGGAAGATGTTTTTCCTGATTTAACCGTTAAATATCCCGGCCGGTATTCGGGTATGACCCTTCCCCAGCTGGCCCGTGAAATGCATGATTTCAAGCGGGAAACGAATCAGCTTCAGTTGCTCGATACGGCATTCTCCACCTTGCCCGAGCAGGTCATCTCTCCCGCTGAAGCTTACCGCAAGTTGGTCAGAAATGAAGTCGAACGGGTAACGCTGGAAAAGGCGCAGGGACGGATTATGGCAACGGGAATTGTCCCTTATCCTCCCGGAATCCCGATGCTGATGGGAGGAGAGCGGGCCGATACATTTAATGGTCCGTTCCTCTCTTATCTGAAAACCCTGGAAGCATTCGATAACAAGTTTCCCGGTTTTGAGCATGATATTCATGGCATTGAGAATGAGGATAGAAAGTACATGACATTTTGTATTAAAGAGTAATCACCTCTTTACAAGTTTATGAGTAATCCAAAAAAATAGTTGGGGGTGTTCATCCTCTCTATGATCAGCGTGGCCGCAGGAAGGAGGAGTTTATGCCTGGGTGAAAGAGGCGTTCGGGATCAAAACCGGATTTATGTCCATTTGGGCGGTTTTCGTGGAAAACATCCCCTGGTACCCGACTGTTCTCTCGTTCATCGCCGTCACCATTGCGTACATTTTCAATCCCGCACTCACCAATAATCATCTGTTTGTCGGGGTCGTCATGCTAGCCGTCTGGTGGGGTTGTTTATTCCTCTTCCATTCTCCTGATGTTCGCCGGCGTTGAGATGTCGGGGTACTATGCCAGCCAAGTAGCGAATCCCCAGCGGATGTTTCCGAGAGCGATGTTCCTTGCCACCATCCTTATTTTTATTCTCAGTGTTTTTGGAACCCTTCCGATTGCACTGGTGATCCCCACAAGTAAAATCAGTCTTACCGGGGGTGTCATACAGGTGACCGAAATCATTTTTACCTCTCTCGGGATTCACTGGGCCACACCTGTGATGGCTGTTTTGCTCGCCATCGGTGGCATCGCCCTGATGAGCGCCTGGGGGTTCTCTCTACACTCATGATCCTGGCTATGGTCCTGGTACCGAACATCAATACCGCATACTGGATCCTGACTTCATTTACTACTACGCTGCTTTGCATCTACTATCTCCCCGTGTTTGCCGCAATTATCAAGTTGTGGTACTCGCAACCTGACACCCCGAGGCCGTTCAAAGTGTGGGGAGGCAAGCCGGGCATCTGGATCATTGCCGGGTTCGGTTTTATCGCCACGGTTTTTTCCGGCTTTATGGCTTTCAACAAGCCGGAAGGAATAACGCTCTTTTCTCAGCTCGGGTATACTCTTATGATACTCATTGGAACCTTCGTTTGGATGCTGCCATACCTGATCTTCAGGTGGATCAGGAAACCCGCATGGAAGTCGGAAGAGGAAAAATAATAATCTGTTGGAAATGAATGCAATTATTATGTAAGTTTGTATAATGATATAAACTAATAATGGTATCTATGAAATCCGATTATCTTTGCCCCCATTGCAATTCTCACCTGGTTTGCACAGATTATCTCATTCTGACCCTGGAGTCGGAAATTGGCGACAAAAGGGGATTGCTCCTGATGAATGTCGGTCTGGGAAATTATTCTTATCTGAACCATCCCTCAATTAAATTTGAAGATGGGGAGACCGTTGAATTTTATTGTCCCGTTTGCCGGGCCAACCTGAAAGTCCCCGAGATCAATGATAAACTGGTCAGGGTTGTCTATGTTGACGAGCATAAAAAACGGTATGATGTCTATTTTTCCCGTGTCACCGGAGAACATTCCACGTTCAAAGTGAACCACGACGATATCATTGAGCAATACGGAGAGGATGCTTCCGCGTACGTCTCCTATTTTACGGCTAAGTTGAAGAAGAAAATGAAGCTATAATAAACCGGCATCTCAGAAGATCTCTTTCAACTTCTTGAAAAGTTCCTCCCGTGTAATTTCCACGTCGATGATGAGTGAGGGCTGCAAATAAACCAGATCCTTTTTTTCTCTTTTTAACCGTTCTTCACCTCCTCCTGTGATATTCAGCATGATTACCGCATCAGCCGGTACCTCTTTTCGCTCAACGGCTGCGATCAGGGATGCTGTAGCCACAGCAGCAGCGGGGTGAATATCAATCCCCTCGAGTTTCGCAAAGAGGCCGGTAGCCGTGGCCGCTTCTTCATTCGTCATCACGACCATTTCGCCTCCGGTATCTGTCAATGCATCAAATAATCCGCCGGATATAGCATAGGGAGGTTTGCGGTTGGAAAGAACTTTTGCATCGATCCGGCTGACCAATTCCCTTGCTTTCTGGTCCTCCATCGGGAAAAGATCTCTCGACCGGGCTTTCCAGGCGTCAACCATGGGGTGGAACGGAAAATTCTGAGAGAGCCAAAGTTTCATTTTGCGGGTACCAAACCGGCCATCCCCGATTAACCTAAGGTTGGCTTCCCACGCTGCAATGGCGCCGGTGCCGCTGCCCACCGCTTGAAAATAAAGATCGGGAATGTACCCTATCGTGGTTGCGGTTGAGA
>JAZDGR010000028.1:0-20227 GCA_043806735.1 bacterium
CTCATCGCCGGTTCGTTCCGAATATGGCTACCATCTGATCAAAGCAACGAAAAAGCAACCTGCCGTGGGGAAAGTGACGGTGGCTCATCTCTTCAAGGTCATCCCCAAGGGGGCGACGGCTGAAGACTCGCTCAAGGTACATCAGAAGATCGACAGCATCTATACCCTATTGCAGAATGGTGCTCGCTGGGATTCCGTGGTAAAAATATTTTCCGACGACAAAGGTTCCGCAGCCCGGGGTGGAACTCTCCCCAAGTTAGGCGTGAACAGATGGGTTCCCGAGTTCGTCGACGCAATTTATCAACTCCGTGAAGTTGGAAATTATACGAAACCCATCCTGACTCCCTACGGCTGGCATATCATCCGGCTTGAAGAACGGGAAACACAGGCCACATTTGATCAGGTAAAGGTTGACCTGAAACAGAAAGTAATCAAAGACGGCCGGTCGCAAATCGGCAGGGAAGTGGTCTTGCAGGAAATCATCAGGGAATATGGGCTGAAACAATACATCGAAGCAAAACAGGCCTTTTATACAGTTGTCACCGACAGCATTTTCTTTGGCAAATGGGACGTGAACCTCGCTAAAGGACTGACAAAACCCCTGTTCAAGATAGGAGACCAGGTTACCACCCAGCAGGACTTTGCAAATTACCTCGCGTCGAAACAGAAGAAACGGGAGAAAGAAAATATCCAGGCCTATGTGAATAACCGGTACAAGGATTTTCTGAATGAAAAGCTGATGCGGGTTGAAGATAAACACCTGGAAGCAAAATACCCCGAATTCCAGGCGCTGATGAACGAATACCGCGACGGAATTCTCCTGTTTGATCTCACAGATAAAAATGTGTGGTCCAAAGCAGTGAAAGATACGACCGGACTGAAAGAGTTTTATGAGAAAAACAAAGGCGAATACATGTGGGGCCCGCGGGTGGACGCTTCCATTTATATTGCAAAAGACCCCACCATCCTTGTAAAAGTCAGAAACTTCATCAGCACAGGCCTGACCGATGAAAATATCCTGAAAGAGATCAATATAGATACCAATAAGATCCTGACCATCGAAAGCGGAAAGTTTCTGCGGACAAGCAATCCCTACGTAGAGAAAATCAAATGGGAAACCGGCCTTTCCCAGGATATCAACACCGACAATGGAACCGGATTCGTAAATATCCATAAAGTGCTCAAACCGGAACCCAAGCAGTTGAATGAAGCCCGCGGACTGATCACCGCCGATTACCAGAATTACCTGGAGAAAGACTGGATCAAAGAGCTGAAGAGAAAGTACCCGGTCGTGGTTCACAAGGAGATGTTCATCAAAATCAAGTAACCGTTGAAACATAGCCTGTTTATCCTGCTTCTGGTCCTGGCATCCTGCTCCTGGTTCAAAAAAAAAAGTGACCGGGCGGTTGCCAGGGTCGATGATGAATACCTCTATGAGTCGGAGTTGACCGGACTCGTTGTACCGGGGACTTCCACCGCAGACAGCCTCACCCTTACCCGGAATTACATCGATAGCTGGATTCACCGGAAAGCCTTGATCCATCAGGCAGAATTGAACCTGACGGAAGAGCAGATGGATTTCTCAAAACAGCTCGAGGATTACCGGAATTCGCTGGTCGTTTATGCATATGAGAATGCATTGGTGCGCCAAAAGCTGGATACGGTGGTTTCGGATCTCGAAATCGAGGAATACTACGAGAATAATCAGGAGAACTTCCTGCTGAAGGATAATATTGTCAGGATCTCGTATGTTCGGATTCCGCTGAATTTTTCGCAGATCAGACAAATCCGGAAGTATTTCTATTCCGATGATGAAGGGGACCGGAATAAACTGGCGGATATTTGCGACAACTTTGGGGCTAAGTACTTCCTCGATGACGGAACCTGGCTGCTTTTTAATGATGTATTGAAAGAGATTCCCATCCATACGTACAACCAGGAAGAATTTCTCAAGAACAGGAGAAGCCTTGAAATACAGGATTCGATCTCATTGTACCTGGCCCGGTTCCTGGATTTTAAAATTAAGGAGAGTGTATCCCCGTTGCAATTTGAACGGGATAGGATCCGGAGTATCCTGTTAAATAAACGAAAAATAAAGTTGCTGAACACGATGCATCAGGAAGTCTATGAAGAAGCCCTGACGAATAAAACCATCGAAATCTATTAACTCGGGTCTTATCCCTGTTCATATGACGCATTCCCGTGCTATTCTGCTGATTCTTTTTCTGATCCTGTACAGGATGCCTCTGCCTGCCCAGGATTCTATCGTCGACGGAATTGTTGCCATCGTGGGGGGGCATATTCTGCTGAAGTCAGATCTGGAAGCCCAGTACCTTCAGTTTCGGGCCCAGGGAAGTATAAAGGGAAGTCCGCAACGGGTGAAATGCCAGATCCTTGAAAACCTGATGTTTCAAAAAATGCTGTTTCATCAGGCAGAGGTCGATAGCCTTACGGTATCTGAAAGTTCACTTGAATATGAAATGGACCGGCGTATGCGTTATTTTATTTCACAGGCAGGTTCTCCCGACCGGCTGGAGGAGTATTACAACAAATCCCTGCTGGAGATCAAGGCCGACTTGCAGGAAATTGTCAGGGAACAGATGATGGGAGAACAGGAACGGAATAAAATCACGGAGAACGTGACAATTACTCCGGCCGAAGTAAAAGTGTATTACAGGAAAATCCACAAGGACAGTATTCCCGAAATTACATCGGAAGTAGAAATCGGGATCATAACCAGGCAGCCCGCCATCGGAGAGGTGGAAAAAAAAGCAGCCAAAGATCAGCTTCAGGGATTTAAGGACCGGATCACCAAAGGAGATGATTTCGCAACGCTGGCCATTCTCTATTCCGAAGATCCGGGCTCTGCGAAACAGGGAGGGGAACTTGGGATGTTTCAGCGAGGAGATATGCGTCCGCAGTTTGAGGCAACTGCCTTCCGGTTGAAGCCGGGTGAAGTATCCGATATCGTGGAAACAGATGATGGATTTCACCTGATCCAAATGATTGAACGGAGGGGCGATTTTGTGAACGTCAGGCATATCCTGGTGCAACCGAAGGTTTCCCCCTTTGAATTAAACCATGCCAAGGTTTTCCTCGATAGCATTGCCGGATTGATCCAGTCAGATAGCATCACCTTTGAAAAAGCTGTCGTTAAATTTTCCGATGACCCGTCCAAAAACAATGGAGGGATGCTGATTAACGAGATTACTGGAAATACCAAGTTTGAGATTGATCAGGTCGATCCGAAGATCTTCTTTGTGATTGACAAGCTGAAGGCAGGCGAAGTGTCATCCCCGGTGAAATGGGAGGAACGCGGAAGAGAGTTATTCAGAATCTACTATCTGAAATCCCGCACTTCGCCACATTATGCCAACCTGGAACAGGATTACGCCCGGATTCAGCAATGGACGCTTGACAAAAGGAAATACGAGGTTATGCAACAATGGATTGACAAGAAAGCAGAGCAAACCTATATTGAGATCATGCCGTCTTATTTGAATTGTCCGTTTGAAGGAAAATGGTTTAAAGCAAAGAAAACCGCTGAATAAATCTACTGCTATGAGCTATAAATCAGACGTGGAAGCTGTCGATGCAATGGTACGGAAGTTTGAACTCCTGAAGAAAGAGATTGCCAGAGTGATCGTCGGACAGGATGAAGTCATTAAAAACCTGCTGATCTCGATCTTTTGCAAAGGCCATTGTCTGCTGGTAGGAGTGCCTGGTTTGGCGAAAACCCTGATGGTGAATACCCTTTCCAAAACCCTCGGCCTGACCTATAGCCGGATTCAGTTCACTCCCGACCTCATGCCTTCCGACATCATCGGAACGGAAATCCTGGACGAATCGCGTCATTTCCGGTTCCTCAAA
This sequence comes from bacterium, assembly GCA_043806735.1. GTDB lineage: Bacteria > Bacteroidota > Bacteroidia > Bacteroidales > FEN-979 > QYOJ01. The sequence goes on from JAZDGR010000028.1 coordinate 3,871, forward strand.
GGCCCGGTTTTCGCCAACATCATCCTGGCGGATGAAATCAACCGGACACCCCCTAAAACACAATCGGCGCTGCTGGAAGCCATGCAGGAAAAATCGGTGACGGTAGCAGGAACATCATACAGACTGGAGGAGCCCTTCTTTGTTCTCGCCACACAAAACCCGATCGAGCAGGAAGGAACCTATCCTTTGCCGGAAGCTCAACTCGACCGCTTCATGTTGAACATTTGGCTCGATTATCCTTCGTTTGAGGAAGAGATCCGGATCGTGGAGACAACCACCACTGAGAAATCAACCACTCCCGGAATGGTATTGACAGCCGAAGAAATTCTCTTTTTCCAGAACCTCGTCCGGAAAATTCCCGTTGCTGAGAATGTGTACGACTATGCAGTTACGTTGGTTGCAAAGACCCGCCCCCATACCCCGCGTGCCACGGCCTGGATCAATGAATACTTGACCTGGGGTGCCGGCCCTAGAGCCTCCCAGTATCTGATCATCGGGGCCAAATGCCATGCCGCCTTTTCCGGGAAATATTCCCCCGACAAAGAAGATGTCAGGGCAGTGGCCACAGCCGTCCTCCGCCACAGGATCGTGCGCAATTACAAAGCCGAAGCAGAAGGAATCCGGGAACAGGAAATCGTTCGAAGATTATTGGAAACTGTTTGACCAGTTGGCAGTTGGCAGTTGGCAGTTGGCAGTCACTATTCACCAGTCACTTGTCCCTAATCCCTAATCGCTAATCCCTAATCGCTAATCGCTTCCCCTGAAACGTATTCCGTCGCTCCAACTCCTCTTCGATCCTGCGGAGGACTTCATCGTAACGTATCAAATCCCAGCTCAGGTGATGCAGCAACGGCGGTGGAACTTCGCCGGCAAACCGTTCCACTACGATGGAAGGGGAAAGCCTCTCCAGGAACCGGATGATGAAATCAATATAATCCTCCAATCCGAACTGATGAAACCGGGAAGGATCCTCCAGGTACTCCTTCTCCATAATCGTTCCCCTGATGATCTGAAGCTGGTGGAATTTCACCGTATCAACGGGCATCCGGGAAATGATATCTGCTTCATGCAACATTTCATCCAGACTTTCTCCCGGCAACCCGAAGATAAAGTGAGCGCCGGTGCGGATCCCTTTTTCATGGGTTTTTTCGATTAGTTCACGGCTAACTTCAAAATCATGCCCCCGGTTGATGTGCCGGAGAGTGTTGTTATAACATGACTCCACTCCATACTCAACCTGAATGTAATGGCGTTTTGCGAGGGTTGCGAGATACATTAGCTTTTCCTCATCCATGCAATCGGGCCGGGTTCCGATCACCAGCCCCACGACTCCGGGATATGATAGCGCCTCATCGTACAACTTTATTAATCGCGACAGGGGAGCATAGGTATTGCTATACGGCTGGAAATAGACCAGGAACCGGGATACCCGGCGGTACCGGAATGCATGAAACTCAATCCCTTTTGAGATTTGCGTGTGCAACGGTTCGTCGGGCCGGCAGTAAGATGGGCTGAACGCATCGTTGCTGCAATACGTGCACCCACCGGTTCCTTTGGCACCATCGCGGTTCGGACAGGTAAATCCCGCATCCACTACAACCTTCTGTACCCGCCCGCCGAATGTTTTACGGATGTATTCAGTATAAGAATTGAACCGCCGTTTATGACCCCAGGGATACAATTACGAATGACGAATTACGAATGACGAATGACGAATTGCCAGTTATTTCGTCGCCGACTCAAGCCGCTTCATGATGGAAAAGATAAATGCAGCTGAAAGCAGGCAGCAAATGACAAATACCATCCAAACTTGCCAGAGATCCAGTTTGACCCAAAGAGAACTTCCCACGAATAGCAAAGCATTCCCGAGCGCCGTTGCCGCCAGCCATCCACCTTGCATAAGACCCTGAAAACGCGGCGGAGCAACTTTAGAGACAAAAGAAAGCCCCATCGGACTGAGATATAGCTCGGCGACGGTCAACACAAAATAGGTTCCCATCAACCAGTATGGAGAGATGCGATCGGGAGAAGGATTCCCCTGAAGATCGGCCGGGGAAACAAGACTGAAGGAGGCGATCATCATCAGGATAAAACCCGAAGCTGCCAGGATCATCCCGGTGCCAATTTTGCGGGGAGTCGACGGTTCCCGGTTCCGTTTCCGCTGCCAGGCAAAGAGGCCTACTACAACCGGTGTGAGGAACACGATCAGGATCGGGTTAAATTGCTGGAATGTCTCCGGCTCAATAGTATTTTCACTTCCAAATGTGCTGAAGAAATACCATAAAAGAAGTGCGCCGGCAATGAGAAGGGCCGCCCCCACAACACGCATGAGTGCTTTCATCGCTTTCCTGAAAAGCAATACCACGCCAATGATAATAGCTATGAGGGAAAGCAACGCCGGCAGATAGAAAAAGACAAAGGTCAACGGGCCTACGCTTTTTAAGGTATAATCCCGGGCAAACAGTGTCAGTGTCAGGCCGTTTTGATGGAAAGACATCCAGAAGAAAATCACCACCAGGAAAACGAGTCCCAAGGCAATCAGGCGTTTCTTCTCCTGCTCCCAGGGCATCTGAATGATCGAAGCATCTTTTTCAACCAGTTTCTTTCGGTCGGGAAGGTGTTTCTTGAAACTCAGGTAAATCAGCAGGGATATAATCATGGCAATGGCTGCAATTCCAAAAGCATAGTTGTAACCGGTCGAAAAGACATGAATATAATCGTGTGCAAACTGCATAAGGTCTGTAACCGGTTGATCCGACAAGGTCACTTTGTCTGCCAGAGTCTGCATGGTCGAAGCATCAGGCAGGTTCCCGTCAATCATCCGGTGGCATAAAGCCGGAAGATCGGGATCGTACCCGAAACCGTTGGTGTGCAACCACCATGTACGGACCGCTCTTGCTGCACTGGGGGCAAAAAAGGCCCCGATGTTGATCCCCATGTAAAAAACACTGTAAGCAGAATCCCTGAGTTTTCCATATTGTTCATTGTCATACATTTGTCCTACCAGCGCCTGCAGATTCCCTTTGAACAAACCGTTCCCGAACGCAATAGTGAACAGTCCGATAATGGTGAATGTTAAACCCATCCCGGGAAGCGCAAGCAGGGCGTAACCCACGAACATGACAATCTGCCCCACCATGATGGTCCCCTTGTAGTTCTGGGTACGGTCGGCAATGAAACCGCCCAATAAGGCCAGCGCATAAATGGAAAAATAAAAGATGCTGTATATGATTCCGGCATCATCGGCCGGTAATCCGTACCGGGCCTGAAGAAATAACACCAGGATCGCCATCATGGTATAAAAACCGAACCGCTCTCCCATGTTTGCGAAGAAAGCCACGTAAAGTCCTTTTGGATGTCCTTTAAACATAATTGTACAGGTGTTTGTGAATACTGAAATAAATTTTTGTCAAGGGCAATGCAAAAATAATCAATTTTGTATACCGGCAGCGCCGGATGAATTCATTGGCAGAATTTTACATTTATTTTAGACGAAATGTAATATTGTTCAGATAAAATCGTCTAGCGGTCGTATGAATCTCGAGCAATTTACCCTTCAGGTCATTCCACTAAAAAACAAACTCTTCCGGTTCGCAAAACGGATACTAGACCATACAGAAGAGGCAGAAGACATCGTTCAGGAAGTCCTCATCAAGCTGTGGAACAGAAGGGATTCACTGGATACATACCGAAGTGTGGAGGCGCTCGCCATGATCACGACCAAAAATATGTGCCTGGACCGGTTGAAGACAAAGAAATACAGGGTAGATCGCATGGAAGACCATACCCGGTTCCTGGAGAATCTTCCGGATGAACAAAAAGAAGACCTCAGCGAGGAAATCCTCCGGGTGAAAAAAGCTATGAAGATGCTTCCGCCGCAACAACAGATGATCATGCAATTGAGGGATATCGAAGGATACGACTTCGAATCGATTGCGGCGATCCTCGAGATGAATGAAAACGCTGTCAGGGTGAACCTTTCCAGAGCCCGGAAGCGAATAAGGGAAATGATCACAACAACCCAATTATATGACTATCAAAGAAATTGAAGACCTGCTTATCCGGTTCGAAGAGGGGAAAACAACACTTCAGGAAGAACACCTGCTCCGGGAATTCTTTCTGAAGAGCGATGTGCCTTCCCACCTTCAGGAGTACCAGTTATTCTTTCGGTTTACAGCACTGGAGAGCTGTGAGGAAACCTCTCCCGGCTTTGAAATGAAACTGAAGGAAAAACTGGAACAGGGACTCGTCATCCGCAGGATTTCCTATCGCAAAAGAATGGTTTACTCCTTCTCTATCGCAACCAGCATCGTCCTTCTGGCAGGACTGGTCTTTACCTTCCGCACCAGCATCTTCCCCGTTTCCCAGCCATACGGAACGATCACCGACCCCCAACTCGCCTACATCGAAACACGCAATGCACTACTGCTCGTTTCGAAAAATCTGAATTTCGGGCTTGACCAGATGCAGCAACTTCAGTATTTCGAGAAGGGGATACAGCAGGCTCAAATATTATCGCAATACGACAAATATCAACCCATAATTATGAATCCTGATGATCAAAACAACTGACCGTCTTAAAACCCTTGACCCAATGAAAACAAAATTCTTGAAAACAGCAATCGTGGCAATTATTTTCGTGCCCCTGATGTCGATGGCTCAAAGCCCTATTGAAAAGCTATATACTAAATATGCCGGACAGGATAACTTTACCTCCGTCAACATCAACAAAGAACTCTTCCAGATGATCATGAAAATGGACATCCAGGGAGAGGGAACCGAAGAAGTTAAAGAGATCCAGAAAATGATGGATCAACTGGATGGATTGAAAATCCTGAGCTATCACGATTCTACGAACAAAGCCAAGGTCTCTGCTATATACAAAGAGTTCAACGACCTGTTCCCGGCGCCTCCCTATTCCGAGCTGATGTCAATCAAAGAGAATGGCAACAACGTTCGTTTCCTTACAAAGCAGGATACGGGCGGAAAAATCCTCGAATTGGTCATGCTCGCAGATGACGATGGAGAAGTGACGGTACTTAGTCTGGTCGGCCGGATCGATATGTCCACCATCTCCAAACTGTCTAAAAAAATCAATATTGACGGTATGGAAAAGCTGGATCATATCAAAGGAAAACATCCAACTAAGAAATAGTTCGTAATTAAAATTTAACTTTCACCTGTACCTGCATTTCCGCTCTCACGTTCCCGTCGATCTCTTCCGGACCGCTCCCGATCTGGTTCCGGTCAGAATAACTGGTGATGCCAAGCCATCCCCATACTGTAAAGCACCGGAAAACCTGCCAGTTCAGCTGCAGTACAAACCGGATCCCGTCACCAATGCACACCGTCGAAGCGTATCCATATGGGAGATGAGGTTCGTAAGCGTAGATCCGGGTAAAATACGCGGGAATATCAAATAGCATAAATTTTGCGGTAGCTCCCCAGGTAGAACCCGGCGATCGGTAGCGGATATCCTGACCGACCAGATATCCAGCCGGTTGCCGGGTTTTTCCCGTAGTCCCCGACCTGCATTCAAACAGACTGTTCAGCGAAAGTGCAGGGCTAACCTGCCAGGCCAGATCCACCTTCAAATCACTGATCTTATTATCTGTTAACGGTTTTGTTTGTAAGTCCGGATAGGAGACATCGACCTGGGTTTGCTTAACGTAGTACCGCAGGGAGGCAGACAGGCGGGCATCGGAATACCTCCCCGCTGCTCCGGCTTCCCATCCGCCAGAAGGTCCGTTGACCTGGTATTTCATCCACGGAAACCTGAATAGGTCCGCATAACCTGTTAAGCTGATTCTGGACCAGGGCTGAAGGTTCAGCTTGAGATAAAACCCCTGCTCATTGACCGGTTCCGGATTTTGAGCCATGGGTGTAGCCATCGGATTCTGATAGTTCCGCCCGTAGTTCCGGTAAATAAACAACAGGTCAAATCCGGAAACCGGAGTTGATGAGATTCCTGCAATCCCGGCAATGCCGCCATTCTGACTAACACTGAACTCTCCGAAAAGCTGACAAAACCAGAACCGGATCCTCCCGTCAATTCCGGTAGCGCCGAACCTGCTCCCCGACAAAGAAAAGCGATGATAGATATCCGGTTTGAGTGGATAGTCTCTGCTCCACGTTCCCCGGTAGCCGCTAATCCCGATGAGAAAAAAGTTTCCCCGGTAGCTCAAATGGCCACCGTAAATTAACTCCTGAATCGTGTTCCTCTTCGCATTCTCTGAAGGTGTGCGGTGATAACCTGTTTCAGATCCATCCCGGTCGGCATGGGAAACAAACGCCATGTACTCAATCGGCCCTGTGCGGCAGGTCAGCGCCACTCCCCGGAGGTAGCCATATTCGCGAACCGATTGGGACGGACGGCCTCCGGAGAGCCAGGTCATCGAGGTTCCGAAACTGATCGAGGAACCAAACGAGTTACCTCCGAGGGTAAGCCCCTGTCCATAGGTAGCCCGGAAGTTCCCGATGATGAATTGTTTCAGCCAGCCGGAATTCTGAAAGCAGAGGAACCCGGAGTAAAAATCCATCCCTGACGCCTGACTTCCGCGGAAGAACTGCTCTCCGGCATCTTTTTCTCCGGAGAAACCGATGATCAGTCTGTCGGTGAACGAATAACGGTACCGGAAATAATATTTCTGCGGATTGCCCAGATAATAGTTCTCAGGGTCGGCTTCCTTCAACGAATCCGTCCCCATGTAACCGGCTTGTTGTTGAAGGAGTTGCTGAACGCGGATGACCAGTTCATGATGCCCGTACCTAATCAGGTTTCCCGGAGTGAGTTTTACAGGCGGAAACGGCACCCCAATAGTCACGAGCGGAACAATATTTTGAATGGTCGCAGAATCAAAACCTTCAATGGCCTGCAATTCGTATATTGAGTAAACCTGACCGTACCTGGTAAGGTAAGCGAGTAAATTCACGATCTGCTTTTGAGTAAGGAATGAAATCTGTCCCAACTCCTCGGCAGTCGTGCGGTTCAGATTGATCTTTTTCGATCGGCCAAGTAGTTCTAAAACCTCTTCCGCATCAGGTTCCATGTTATAATTTTCTGAAAACGAAGTTATTGCATCTTCAATAGCAGCAGTACTGTCAACCTGTGACATCCCATAAAAAGGAATGGATGCCCATAGTATTCCTAGTATCATGACTTGACGTACCGAGTCCATATTTCTACCACCAAACACATGTTACAACTTACCAAATGAATACCCAATCGAAATGGAAGGAGAAAACCCGAGGATCATGTGGTACCCGGTTGCGAGATCGACGAGTAGTCTCCCCAGGCTAAATCCGATTCCGGCGGTCACCATAAAAGGATCGGAGACAACCCCCAGCCGCCCCCAAAACGGTTTCGCCAGCCTGATCTCTACTCCCGATTTGATAACCGGTTTGTTATCCAGGTCCTTTTCCCCCTCCAGCACGAACATCGCTTTCCCCGAAAGATCGTACCCGATGCCCAACCGGAACAGGACCGGCATTCGCTCAACAGGGTAGTCTGATACAGTGGCCGGCACGGGGTTGCGTACCTGCACACCGAGCGTCCAGGCCTGACCGGGTTTATACATTAATCCTACTTCACACGAAACGTTCCCCGTCGATCCATACCCTTCCCCGATCTGGATCCGGTAGTAATTGAGCTGCACTCCTGCACTGAACCGCTTTCCGAACTTCCGGGCATAGGCTACACCGGCTTTCACTTCGTTGTACAATCGAAATCCCGAATAGGTCACCAGCATCCCAAAAGCTCCCGGTTTCCCAACCCAGCTGAGCGCCACTGCTTCGAAACACAACTCACTGACCAGGAACCTGTTTTCGACATACAATCCTAACCGCCATCCCTGCAGCCAGGCCATCCCGGCCTGATTGGAGGAGACGGCCCAGATGTCCGTTCCTGTCACTCCTGAAGTTCCCATAGCCGACACCCGGGCTCCGGGAACCGGGTCAATCCCTAATCCAAACGCCTTTGCTCCCATTAACATGGCAACCAGGCAGAAACCAATCTTGTCCATCTGTTTTTTGCCATTAATCGGGGAGGGAAGCAAAAGGTTATATGTTGGGGTAAAAAAATTATCTTTGTCCAAATAGAAAAATGACTGAACTACTTTTATCCTTCCTGAAGGAACTGGAGAAAAACAACACTCGCGAATGGTTCCATGCCAACAAAGGGTGGCACGATGAATCCCGGATGGAGATGGAAAATCTGGTCAATGTTCTGATCCCGGAGATTGCCAGGTTCGATCCGTCTGTGAAGTTTGTGAACGCCAGCGATTGCATGTTCCGGATATTCCGGGATGTGCGGTTCTCAAAAGACAAATCCCCATACAAAAACAATTTCGGAGCATGGATCACGCGGAAAGGGAGGAAAAGTTGCGGACCGGGTTATTATATCCATATCCAGCCGGGGCAGTCATTTCTTTCTGGCGGAGTCTACATGCCTGATCCCGATATTCTGAAAAAGATCCGGCAGGAGATCTACTACAATGTTGCCGGGTTCAAAAAGATATTGGGATATACGGAGATTAGGAAATTTATTAATGGGTTGGATGAGATGGATAAGCTGAAGAAAGCCCCCAAGGATTTTCCAGCAGATTTTCCGGAGATTGAATTATTAAAGAATCGGCATTTCACGGTTTCCAGCACCTTGTCGGAGAAGCAAATCCTGGATAAATCGTTTCCTGAATACGTCCTGAAGGTCTTTCGGGCCATGCAGCCGTTCAATGCGTTTTTAGGAAGGGCGATGGAGGTATGATCACGAAAGCTTTCCGATGATAGTCGTCTTGCCGGTCACTTTTTGTCCGATCTTCACCTCCAGATGCGTATCCGTAGGGAGAATCAGATCCACGCGCGAACCAAACTTGATGAAACCCAGCTCCTCCCCCTGGATCACGGGTTCCCCAACCACCGGGTAACACCGTACGCGCCGGGCGACAGCTCCGGCAATCTGACGGATGAGAACCTGCTTGCCATCTGCCGTTTCAATCACGGTAGTAGTCCGTTCATTTTCCAGGGAGGCTTTTGGATTAAAGGCCACCAGGTGTTTCACCGGATGAAAATGGTAATACTTAATATTGCCTGATACCGGAAACCAGTTTACGTGAACGTTCAAGGCCGACATGAAGATCGACACCTGGATGCGCTCGTCCTTGAACAGTTCCGGTTCGATCGTCTTTTCAACCACCACCACCTTCCCGTCGGCAGGAGAACTGATGATCCCTTGACCGCCGTTAAGTTCCCGTTTGGGAGACCTGAAAAAACGGACGATCATCAGGAAAAACCATAAGCCCAGGACGTACAGGAAGATATGAAACCATGTTTGCTCAGGGAAAATGTGGTTGACGGTCAGCAAAACAACCGCAACGAACAGAAAAGCAATGAAAATAGTTTTATCCCCTTCGCGGTGTATGGTCATGTGATCAGATGAGGTTTCGGATTAAAAGGTATAAAAATACAAAAGGAATCGAAACAAGGATGGTATCGAACCGGTCAAGGATTCCCCCGTGTCCGGGAAGAATCGATCCGGAATCTTTGATGTTCAGACTTCGCTTAAAGAGTGACTCGATCAGGTCACCGAAAGTTCCGAACACAAGGATCAACAGAGCCACAATCAGCCAGTCGGCCAACCCGATGGCTGGAACGAGGTAATGCAATCCCACAGCGGTCAGCAACGCGATCAGCGCCCCGGCAATCGTGCCTTCCCAGGTCTTTTTCGGAGAGATCCGTTCGAAGAATTTGTGTTTGCCAAATTGCTTCCCGTATAGGTAGGCTCCGGTGTCGTAAAACCAGGTGAGCAAAAAGAAGCCCGTGAGGAGGACGGGCAAACCCCGGAAACGTAATACTTCGGAATCATTCAGGAGGTTGAGAAGAGCAAGGGGAACAGCGATATAAAGAATTCCTGTAATGGTGATGGCCACATTGATCAATGGGTTCGGCTGTTTCCGGTAGATCTCAAAAATGAATGGGAGAAAAAAAATGGGGATTGACAGAAGCACCGGAATGTTACCCAGGTTGAAATCCACTCCGGGAATCTGGAGGTGGCCGGTTAGTGTAATCGCCAGATAGAGGAACCCTCCCGAGATCGACCCGGTATATTTTTGCGGGCGGATACCGTCGGTCGTAAAAAGTGTATAGAACTCCCATTGTCCCAAAATAGCAATGAGGAAAAAAGCGCCCGCTAAAAGCCAATAGTTAATCGCCATTGCCACCAGCAAGAGAAAGACCATCGATAGTCCCGTAATCGTTCTGGCCCAAAAATTACTCATCGGGTACCAGCATCGGGTCCATTTTCAATCAGAAATACATAAAACTCCCTCGGACCATGAGCCCCCATCACCAGTGTCTTCTCAATATCTGCCGTCCGGCTGGGCCCGGTGATCAGGGAAACCATGGAAGGAAAGTTTTCGGCATATTTTTTCCGGATCTTCTGAAAAGCTTGTTTAAGATCCGGAACCAGTTGAGAGGTGTACCCTACCAGAAGATGAATCTCCGGAAAAACGACGATCTTTCGTCCGGGATTTAACCTGGATGAAACCATAACACTTCCCAAACGGGCAATAAGGTATTCACAGCGGGTGATTCCGATCCGGGCTTCCAGGATCTTCTCAGGGTTTGACTGAAACGGGATCCCGGACTGCTTCAGTTTGGCCTGCAGAACAGGATCGAGACAAAACAACAGGGGCCAGTCTTTCTCCAGTATGAAGGATTTCAGCACCCCCATGAACTCATCCTCGCTTTCACTGTAAACAAATTTTCCGGAAACCTTCAGCAACTCCTCGGCAAAAACCACATCCAGCGTGTCGGTCAGGTCGGGATAAACGCTGGCTTCCTGATCCAGGATGGGATAGGGAGGTTCGCTCTTCTCGATCAGCGCATCCCGTATCTTTTTCAGGATCTTTTCCCGTGATGTGCTCTCTTCCATGGTGGGGTCAGGGGTTTCAAGCCGACTAGGCCGTAGGCCCGGATGCAGCTGTGTCACTGAGCGGAAGCAATCGTTCCTCTTCTTTGTCGAACGGACGTTTACCGAATACATGCTCCAGGTCTTCCCGGAAGATCACTTCTTTCTCCAGCAGTACCTTTGCCAGTTGTTCCAGTTTGTCTTTGTGTTCAGCGATCAGCTTTTTTGCCCGTTTGTAACCAGATTCAATGATCTCCTTCACCTCTTTGTCAATAACCTCTGCCGTTTTCTCGCTATAGGGTTTGTGGAAGGTGAACTCCGACTGCCCGGTGGAGTCATAATAGCTGATGTTCCCGATCTCTTTGTTCAGCCCGAAATAGACGACCATTGCGAACGCTTGTTTGGTTACCTTCTCCAGGTCGTTGAGCGCTCCGGTGGATACTTTTCCAAAGAAAACATCTTCCGATGCGCGTCCTCCCAGGGCCGCAGTAATCTCGTCGAACATCTGTTCAAACGTGGTGATCTGGCGCTCTTCGGGAAGGTACCAGGCGGCTCCCAGCGCTTTTCCTCTGGGAACAATGGTTACTTTCACCAGCGGATGGGCATGTTCGAGCAGCCAGCTGACGGCGGCATGGCCCGATTCGTGGTAGGCGATCACCTTTTTCTCGTGAGCAGAGATGATCTTGCTGCGCTTTTCCAGCCCTCCGATAATCCGGTCGATGGCATCCATGAAGTCCTGCTTCTGAATGATCTCTTTGTTCTTCCGGGCAGCGATGAGAGCTGATTCGTTGCACACATTGGCAATATCGGCTCCCGAAAAGCCGGGAGTTTGCCGGGCAAGGAAATCGACATCTATCTCATTGTCGAGTTTCAGGGGTTTCAGGTGAACCTTGAAAATCGCCTTGCGCTCTTCCAGGTCGGGCAATTCAATGTAGATCAGACGGTCGAACCGGCCGGCGCGCATCAGAGCACGGTCGAGTATATCGGCCCGGTTGGTAGCGGCGAGGATGATCACACCGGCATTGGTGGCAAAGCCGTCCATCTCGGTGAGCAGCTGGTTCAACGTGTTTTCCCGTTCATCGTTGGCTCCGGTGAACTGGTTGCGGCCGCGGGCACGGCCTACGGCATCGATCTCGTCGATAAAAATGATACAGGGAGCTTTCTCCTTGGCCTGTCGGAACAGATCCCGCACCCGCGAAGCGCCTACCCCGACAAACATCTCCACGAAGTCGGAACCCGAAATCGAGAAGAACGGAACTTTGGCTTCTCCGGCAACCGCTTTTGCCAGGAGCGTCTTTCCCGTTCCGGGAGGGCCGACCAGCAACGCTCCCTTGGGAATTTTTCCACCCAGGTTCGTGTACTTGCCCGGATTCTTGAGGAAGTCCACAATCTCCATCACCTCCACCTTCGCCTCCTCCAATCCGGCCACATCGTTGAACGTCACACTAACACTGGTATCTTTATCAAACAACTGGGCTTTGGATTTCCCGATGTTGAAGATCTGTCCGCCCGCTCCGCCGCCGCCCCGGCTCATGAACCGCATGATCAGGAACCAGGCTCCGATCAGAATGGCAATGGGGATCACATAGCTCAGGATATCTCCGAAAACGTCCTTCCGGGTATCGGTTTCCGGAGGATAAGGATACTGCTTTTTAAATTCATTGATCTGCTGGATCGGCACATTGGCCTGAACCATCCGGGAGATGGTCGAATCTCGTACATCTTTCAACAAGGAATAAAAAATGTCCTCCGAACCGATCTGGTAAAAATACTGCGGGTTTTGTGAGGAAGAGGTTCCGAAACCCTTTTTGTTGAACTCCTTGAAGGCCGTATCGGTAAGGATCTTTTCTTTTTTAATATAAATCTCGGCTTTCTCTTTATTTACCACCACAATCCTCTCCACATCCTGGTTGTTGAGCATCTCTTCCACGCGCGTCCAGATAGTAATCTCTTTCACCGGATTGGTATAGTTAAAATACTGGATCGCGATGAAGACGATAGCCAGGATTGCATAGATCCAGTAAAAGCTGAATTTCGGTCCTTTTTTTCTCGAAGGATTCAGATTGGGTCGAAACCCGCCTTTATTTTTTTGTTCTTTGTCTTTTTCTGCCATTCTGTCTGAAAACTAGAAATTCAATCCGGAATTGTTACGGAGATTCCATCCGGCTTATTTTCGCGTCACCCCACAATTTCTCCAGGTTATAGAAGGTTCTTCGAACATCCTGGAAAACATGAACCACGATGTCGGCATAGTCGATCAAAATCCATTCCGCATTTTCAAAACCCTCCCGGTGCCAGGGCGAAACCCCGGTCACTTTTTTTACTTCCGTGATCACCGCGTCGGCGATGGCCTCCACCTGTGTGCGGGAAGTTCCGTGACAGATGATGAACGCATCGCATACGGCATGATTCAGGTTCGAAAAGTCGAGAGCCACAGGCTCTTTTGCCTTTTTATCCAGCATCCCTTTCAGGATGGCCTCCTTCAGCAATTCCGATGTACGTTTTACAGCCGGTTTCTTTCTGGGCATGCAGAGGATTTAACAAAATGCAAAGGTAGTTAAAAGTTTGGCTTTAAGGCATATTTCTGGTAGAACTCGTTGATGGCCCTGACCGCCTCTTCGGCCGTATCAACCAGGACGAACAGGTCCAGGTCTTCTTCGCTGATGTTTCCCGCTTTTAACAGGGATCCCCTGACCCAGTCTACGAACCCCTGCCAGTACGTCTTCACTACGAGGATAATCGGGAACGGCGCGAGTTTCTTGGTCTGGATTAACGTGATGGCTTCAGTCATTTCGTCGAGCGTTCCAAAACCTCCGGGCAGACAGATAAATCCCATGGAATATTTCATGAACATGGTCTTGCGTACAAAAAAGTAATCGAACGTTAGCAGTTTGTTGCTGTCGATGAACGGATTGGGTTTTTGTTCAAACGGGAGTGCAATATTCAGCCCCACCGATTTTCCTCCTGCAAAATGAGCTCCTTTGTTAGCCGCCTCCATGATCCCTTGTCCACCCCCCGTGATGATCCCGAACCCGCTTTTCGTCAACAGGTAGGCGATCTCCTCTGTGAGTTTATAATACTTATGGTTATCGAGTGTGCGGGCCGACCCGAAGATGGAAACGCAGGGCCCGATCCGGGTGAGCTTCTCGAAACCTTCCACCATCTCCGACATCACCTTGAATATCTCCCAGGTGTTATAACTGATGGTTTCCGACCAGGTCTTCTCCTGGAATGAGCTTTTAAGCATTTCGAGATTGTCCATGTTCATAGCGGGTAGTGTTTTGGGGATAACAAAGATAGTAAATCAATTCAGAAACCCCTTCAAATGCAACGCCGTATAGCCTTTCCCCATCCCGACTATCTCTTCCGGCGTACCTTCGGCGATGAGTTCACCGCCGCGTTCCCCTCCGTCGGGACCCAGGTCGATGATGTGATCGGCTACCTTGATCACTTCCATGTTGTGCTCGATGACCAGCACAGTATTCCCTTTCCCAACCAGCTCGTTGAGGACGCATAACAGCACTTTGACATCCTCAAAATGAAGCCCGGTGGTCGGTTCATCCAGAATGTAGAGGGTGTTTCCGGTATCTTTTTTAGACAACTCCGTGGCCAATTTCACTCGCTGAGCCTCGCCTCCCGAGAGAGTTGTGGATTGCTGCCCGAGGGTGATGTAACCCAGTCCGACCTCATGGAGCGTCTCGATCTTATGGAGGATCATCGGGATGGACTCGAAAAATCCGACCGCCTGTTCGATGGTCATGTTCAGCACGTCGTTGATCGATTTACCTTTGTACCGGACCTCCAGGGTCTCGCGGTTGTACCGCCGTCCCTGGCAGGTCTCGCAAAGGACGTAGACATCGGGAAGGAAATTCATCTCGATCACACGCAGGCCGGCCCCCTTGCAGGTTTCGCACCGGCCTCCCTTGACGTTAAAGGAGAAACGGCCGGGCTTGTACCCGCGGATCTTGGACTCGGGCAGGATGGCAAAAAGTTTCCGGATCTCGTCAAACACCTTGGTGTAGGTGGCCGGATTCGACCGGGGCGTGCGCCCGATGGGAGACTGGTCAATCTCGATGACTTTGTCAATGTTTTCGATACCTTCAAGGGATCCGTAGGGAAGCGGCTTCTGATCCGATTTATAAAAATGCTGGCTCAGGATCGGGTAAAGGGTTTCGTTGATCAGGGATGATTTCCCGCTTCCCGAAAGACCGGTTACACAGATAAACTTCCCTAACGGAAGCCTCAGCATCACGTGCTTCAGGTTATTTCCGTGAGCGCTTTTCAGTTCCAGCCACTTCCCATTCCCTTCCCGGCGGATTGAAGGGACGTTGATCTGCATCCGGCCACTCAGATACTTCCCGGTGAGGTGATCGGTCTGTTTGATCTCCTCGGGAGTCCCCTGCGCTACCACTTTTCCCCCGTGAACGCCTGCGTATGGACCCATATCGATTACGTAGTCGGCATGCAGAATGGTTTCCTGGTCATGCTCAACCACGATGACAGAATTACCTGTATCTCTCAGACTCTGAAGTGCATGGATGAGCTTGAGGTTATCGTGCTGATGCAACCCGATGCTGGGTTCATCCAGGATGTACAGCACCCCGACCAACTGAGACCCGATCTGGGTGGCAAGGCGGATCCGCTGACTTTCGCCGCCGGACAAACTCCGGGCTGTGCGGTTCAGGGTCAGATAGCCGATGCCCACATCCAGGAGGAACCGGATCCGGCTGCGGATTTCCCGGATGATCTCGTATGCGATGAGGGTCTTACGCTCATCCAGATACTTCGGTAAATCTTCAAACCAGGCGGATAGTTTCACCAGGTCGTATTCCGACAACTCGGCGATGTTTTTATCATGCACCCGGAACCACAGGGACTCCTTCTTCAGCCGGCTGCCGTTGCACTCGGGGCACGGCTTCTTGTTCATGAAACTGCTGACCCATTTCATGATGCCGGAAGGTGCTGCTTCGGCATGCTGTGAGTTAATGAAGCTGATAATCCCTTCAAAATTCAGGGAGTAGGTTGAAGTCACCCCCAGGTAGTCGTTTTTTACACGAAAAACCTCATCCGAACCATACAGTATTACATTGATCCCGTGGTCGGGGATTTCGGATATCGGGGTGTTGATGTCAAATCCGTATTTCTCGCCGATCGCTTCGACCTGCTTGAAGATCCAGGTGTTTCTGTACTCTCCGATCGGGACGATGCCCCCTTTACGGATGCTTTTGCTGCGGTCGGGAATGATCTTTTTGATGTCGATCTCGGAGATTGTTCCCAGTCCGTTGCAGGTGGGACAAGCCCCATAGGGGGAGTTGAATGAAAAGGTGTTCGGTTCGGGCTCGTCGTAGGAGATCCCTGTGGATGGACACATAAGGAGACGGCTGAAATGACGGGTGGTTCCCGTTGTCAGATCCAGCGCCATCAACTGCTCCTTCCCCTGTTTCATGGCCAGTG
>JAZDGR010000029.1:0-2723 GCA_043806735.1 bacterium
TCCAGGTGCATCCGGATGACAGGCTGGCCGCCAGACGAAATATCGGCAACGGCAAGACCGAAATGTGGTACATCCTGGAAGCCGGTGAACAGGCCGAACTGATCAGCGGCTTTAACCGGGAGGTTAATCAGAACCTCTATCTGAAGTACCTGGAAGAAAAAAAACTGAAAGATATCCTCAATGTGGAGAAGGTACAAAAAGGAGATCTTTTCTTCATGCCTGCCGGCAGGATACATGCCCTGGGACCTGGAATACTACTGGCTGAAATTCAGCAGACCTCCGATACCACCTACCGGATTTACGACTGGGACCGGGTGGGTGCCGACGGGAAATCCCGGGAGTTGCACATGAGCCTGGCTCTGGAAGCCATTGATTTCAAGGTTCCCGACTCATACAGAACCATCTACCGGAAAGCGGAAAACAAAACGGTGAACCTAGTCGATTGCCCTGCCTTCACAACCAACCTGATCGCGTTTCATAAATCCCTGGAAAAGGACATTTCCTATATCGATTCTTTCCTTATTTACCTGTGTACGGAAGGAGAGTGTCAGCTCCTTTCAGGGCTGGGGAAAGAATCCCTGAGAAAAGGAGAAGTACTTGTCCTCCCCGCGATCCCGGAAAAGATCATCCTGAAACCAAATCCGGCATGTACCTTGCTGGAAATTTTTCTTCCCTAAAATGCTATATTTGCACCTTATAACTAATAGATCTACACATGAAAAGAGTCCAATTATTCCTCATCCTTTTCCTAACCGGTATCGTAGTCCTGGCTCAGAATACCACGGAAGACAAGAACACTATTCCCTTCGTCGACATCAAAGACGTCAAAGGGAATCCGTATAACACCATGAATATCAGCAACGACGGGAAACCTATTATCCTCAGCTTCTGGGCTACCTGGTGCAAACCATGTATAAAGGAACTTTCTGCCATCGCCGATGTTTATGACGATTGGCGGGAGGAGACCGGCGTCGTTATTTATGCCGTTTCCATCGACGATGCCAGGTCAAGCAACCAGGTTGGGCCTTACGTAAACGGGAAAGGATGGGAATATCAGGTACTTCTGGATCCCAACGGGGATTTTAAGCGTGCCATGAATGTAAACCTGATCCCGCAAACCTTTATCATCGACGGGAAAGGCGAGATCGTTTGGCAGCATACTTCTTTTGCTGAAGGGAACGAACTGGAGCTCATCAAACTGATCCGCAAGCTGAATGCCGGAGAATCCATTGACGAAAAATAACCGTATTAAAAATCAGTCGCTTCTATGAAACATGGAAAAATCCTTTCAACCAGACTTATAGCTGCGTTTTTCCTTCTTCCCCTGCTGTCAACCGGACAAAATTTTCTGCAGAACAGCCAGATCAGCGGAAGTTCCGAGACGGATGCCGCCTATTACATGACCGATTCCAAAATGGGGATTACCGATTCGACTCTGGATGGAAAATATTTCCGGATTCAGGGATTTACGGATATTAACTATTCCTTTAAAAACTTTTCGGCCGGAATGCGTTTTGAAGCGTACCTCCCTCCCCTGCTCGGATACGATTTCAAATACCAGGGACTTGGTGTCCCGTACTGGTGGGCAACCTTTAAGAATGACCTGATCGAGGTAACCGCCGGCAATTTCTATGAACAGTTCGGGAACGGCATGATGTTGCGCACCTACCAGGACTGGACGCTGGGTTTTGACAACTCACTACGCGGATTGCGGGTAAAACTGACTCCCTGGGGCGGAGTAACCTTTACGGGGGTGGTTGGAGTCCAGCGATACTATTGGGTTCCCTGGAAAGACAACAACCGCGGAATCGTGAAAGGCGTAGATGCCGATTTCTATCTGAATGACATGGTGAAAAGTCTGTCTGACTCCAAATGGCAGTTCAGTTTCGGCGGCAGCTTCGTCAGCGATTACCAGAAAGGAAAGTCGATGGATTTCATCCTGGATACCCTTTTACTGAAACTGAAACTTCCCGAAAATGTAGCGTCTTATGGCGGAAGGATCAACCTTTCCTACGGCGGATTCAATGTCTTTTCGGAGTACGCCTATAAAATCAATGATCCCTCGGCGATGAACCGGTATATTTACCGTGATGGATCCGCCTGGTTGATCGCGGTATCATACTCCCGCAAGAATCTTGGCATTACGGCAAAGACAAAATGGCTGGACAACATGAGTTATAAGTCCGACCGCAACGTTACGGGAAACGAACTGGATATTAACTTTCTTCCGCCGGTGACCACGGAACACACTTATTTCCTTCCGTCGATGTATCCTTACGCCACGCAGCCCACGGGCGAAGTCGGGATTTCGGGGCAAATTATGTACACCCTTCCCAAGAAAACAAAACTCGGGGGCAAGTACGGAATGAACATCGCCCTGAATTTCGCACAGGTTAACTCGATACGAAAAACCAAAATCAATGATACGACCTTTATCGGAGAGCCCGGAACCCTGGGGTACGACACCAAGCTCTTCTCGGTGGGAGATGTGGTCTATTACCAGGATGCCAACCTGGAAGTCACCAAGAAATTCAGCAAAAGCGTGAAAGGCATCTTTACATATTATTACATTACCTTTAACAAAGATGTGATTGAAGGGTACCGGAATAAATACGGAACCGTGTATGCCAATATCGGCGTAGCGGATGTCACCTACAACATCACTCCCACTTACTCCCTGCGCGGGGAACTGCAGGGCTTATGGGCGAAGCAGGACAAAGGGA
>JAZDGR010000030.1:0-8864 GCA_043806735.1 bacterium
GTGGATTGCAAAACCGGAAAAGTGGCCTGGGAAACGCCCAATCCGTACAACTGGAAAATGTCACATTCGTCTGTGATGCCCATGACCCTCCATGGGAAAGCAAGCTATGTCTATTGTGCTGTTGGCGGAATTTGTGGGATATCAGCCGGGGATTCCGACGGAGGAAAGATCCTCTGGGAAACAACGGAATTTGCACCATCCGTGGTAGCACCTTCGCCAGTTGTGCTGGAAGATGGGAAACTTTTCGTTACGGCCGGATACGGATTTGGCGGCGCATTATTACAGGTACAGGAAACCAACGGGGCTTATCAGGTTGAAGTGCTTCAGAAATACAAGCCTTCAGAAGGTTTGGCATCCGAACAGCAAACCCCGGTCTATGTCAACGGGTACCTCTATGGGATCATGCCCAAAGATGCCGGAGGATTACGCAACGAGTTTGTATGCTACAAGCCGGAAAATCTCAAAAAAGCGGTCATGCATAGCGGAAAAACAGAACGATTTGGATTGGGCCCCTACATTCTTGCCGACGGGAAGTTTTTCATTCTCAATGACGATGGGGAAATGACTATTGCAAAACTCTCCTCCAGCCGTTTCACGATACTCGACCGCAAACGGATTATCGAAGGACAAGATTCGTGGGGGCCGATTGCCATAACCGGAGGGTACCTGTTGATGCGGGATTCGAAACAATTGGTTTGTTTAAATATCCGGGCAAAATGAAAAAACGGATCCTATTCATTGGATCGCTGGTTTTGCTGCTGGCAGTGATTGGTTACATGGTGAAAGACCTCTTCTTCACCGAACCCGACAGAAGTGCGAATCAATATGATTATGGATTAAGCGAGCTCAGGAAAAACGACAGCGCGGGCGTCGCTTACCAGGAGATCCGGCACTTCACCCCGGGCCTGGAGGATATTTACGGGATCGCTACAGATCCTGCCGACCGGATTTTTGTTTCAGGAGCAGGAGGCGTGGAGATCTTTACCAGCGAAGGCAGACTGATCCATAAATTTCCGTTTGAGGAAGCTGTCCGGTGCATTACGGTGGCGCCCAATGGAAATCTGCTTCTTGGGATGCAGGATCACGTCGAGATCATGACCCCGGATGGAAAAACGTTACATCGGTGGAACCCGGTGAGCGAACAATCGATCCTCACCTCCATTGCCACCAACGGCCACGACATCTTTGTGGCCGATGCCGGGAAAAAGGTAGTTTACAGATACGACGAATCAGGCAACCTGGTAAACCGGATCGGTGAAAAGGATACCGCGAACGGCATTCCCGGATTCATTGTACCCAGCCCCTGGTTCGATCTCCGGATCGGCCGGGATGATGAGCTATGGGTGGTCAATCCCGGAAGACACTTACTGGAAGCTTTTACCCCCGATGGGAAAATAATCTCTTCGTGGGGGAAATCGTCGATGCAGGCAGATGGCTTTTGCGGTTGCTGCAACCCGTCCAACTTTGCGCTTCTCTCCAACGGTTCATTTGTGACCAGCGAAAAAGGAATTGAACGAGTAAAGGTAAGCCTGCCTTCCGGGGAGTTTACCTGCCTGGTGGCGGCCCCTAACCAGTTCGAAACAGGAACCAAGGGACTTGACCTGGTAGTGGATTCCCGTGACAGAATTTTGGTGCTGGATCCCTGGAAGAAACAGGTGCGGATCTTCGTCAGCAAAACAAATGCGTTTAACAAAGAATAGAAACAGTATGGAACACTCCGGAGAGCACAAGAAAATCAACCGGCGGGAATTTATCCGCACCGGAGTGCAGGTTTCGCTTGCACTCGGAATAGGTGGTGTTGGGATACTGGCGGCTAGAAGAGCCGGTTCGGGAGAGTTGGTTTGGCAGCTCGACCCGGCCAAATGTACACAATGCGGCCGGTGTGCGACCCAATGTGTCAAGAACCCGTCGGCGGTGAAATCGGTCCATGTCTATGCAATGTGCGGCTACTGTAACCTGTGCGGAGGTTATTTCCGGCCGGAGACAAAGACGCTGAACACGGGCGCTGAAAACCAGCTGTGTCCGACCAAAGCGATCAAACGGACCTACATAGAGGATCCGTTCTATGAGTATATCATTGATGAGAACCTTTGTATCGGTTGCGGGAAATGCGTAAAAGGATGCGGCGCCTTTGGGAACGGGTCATTGCAGCTTCAGGTTCGGCAAAATCTCTGCGATAACTGCAACGAATGTTCCATCGCCAGAAACTGCCCGTCAGAAGCCTACTCAAGGATCCCGGCAAACACTCCTTACCTCCTGACAGGAGCCGGAAAAAAACGTTTGTAAACTAGGAGATTAAGGGATGAAGGTGAAAAAGCTGATCGCGTGGATCCTGTTCATAGCCTTGTTTTCCTGGCACATGATCTCCTCCTATGCTATCCAGCGTTTTCCGAAACCCGAATTTGAATCGGGGTATGTCACACCCGAAACGCTTCTTCCAAATCCCCGTGCCGAGATCCTCGAAGTAATGGATGTGCTCGTTTTATTTACAGCCCTGGCAGTGGTCTCCTGGGCCGTACTAAAACGGCGGTCGCGGAACCTGGTTTTCTGGATCTCCCTCTTTTCCCTGGCCTATTTTGGATTCTACCGTGAAGGGTGTGTCTGCTCCATCGGGTCTATTCAGAATATGACCCTGGCAATATTTACCGATATGTACGTCATTCCCTGGACAGTGCTGGCCTTTTTCCTGATGCCCCTGCTCTTTACTCTGGCCTTTGGCAGGACCTTCTGTGCGGGCATATGTCCGTTCGGAGCGTTCCAGGACCTGGTTTCCTTCCGGCCGCAGAAGCTGGGATCGCGGCTCAACACTGTGCTGGGCGTCCTGCCCTACCTCTACCTCGGCCTGGCTATACTTTACGCGGCGACCGGCACCGATTTCATCATCTGCCGGTACGACCCCTTCGTGGGGATCTTCCGGTTCAACGCTACCTTCGGGATGTTTGTTTTCGCAGGGATATTGCTGATCGCCGGGATCTTCATTGCCAGGCCTTATTGCCGGTTCCTGTGCCCCTACGGGGTACTGCTGAACTGGATCAGCCGGTTTTCCAGAGTTCACCTCACCATTACCCCTTCCCTCTGCGTGCAGTGCCGCCTGTGCGAAGATTCCTGTCCGTACGAGGCCATCGAAAAACCGGTCACTTTGAAAAATCCTGATACGCGCCAAACTGTCGTCAGGAAATTTTTGCTTATCACCATCCTGATCCCTTTTTTCATTTTGCTTGGAGGGTGGACCGGCTCACAGCTTCATGAATCCCTTGCCCGGGTAAACGGCAAAGTGAGGATGGCAGAAGAACTCGTACATCCCGAAAAACACCAACACCTTCCCGAAACGATTGAAATGACCGCCTTTAAAGCCTCAGGTAAGCCGGTCCAGGAGCTGTACAAAGAGGCTTCAGGCATCCTGGATCAGTTTTATACCGGGGGATGGATCCTGGGAGGGTTTGTCGGGCTAACCATCGGAGGATTGCTGGCGGCCAGACTGCTCACCAGGTACCGGACCGATTTTGAGCCCAACAGGGGTACCTGCTTCAGTTGTACCAGGTGTGTCGACTATTGTCCAATTAAATCTTAACCGGGATAAAGGAACCATGGAGAACGCAACACCCAACAAACCCTTCGTCAAAATGCTCCGGCGGATCGCTGTAATCTGCGGAGCGTTTACTTCTATCCTTTGCATCCTGATCATAGCCAACTACATCCAGCTCAAACGGGTGGATCCGCTCAACACACCGGCCATGACGACCTTGCTGGAACGTCTCAAATACAATCCCGGCGACGATTCCCTGCGGGTCGAGATAAGGGAACTGGACCTGCTTTCGCGAAAAGCCTTCTTCACGAGCCAGTGGCAGATCCGGATGGGTGGATACATCCTGCTGGCCAGCCTGCTGATCGTGATTATCTGCCTGAAATGGATCGAGCTGATCCGGCCGAAAATCCCGCCATTCCCGGAACCGGTAAAAGAAACCTTCTGGGATCGCCGGAAAATCAACCGGAGGTGGATCGCCTACACGGGAATATTCCTGGTCGCAGGATCTTTATTGTTGGCTTTTCTGACTTACAAAGAACTCGGAAAAACTCTAATCAAACAACAAGCCGCTCTGGTCAGTCAGGCAGATTCACTGGCGCAGCAGGGGGAAGAAGAGCTGCAGAATCAGGTGATTTCTGCCAAGAAGTACCTGTCGCGGCAGGAGATCCTGAACAATTCCGTGACGTTCAGGGGCCCAGAAGGAAATGGCATCGTCGCGCAGAAGAATTTCCCGGTGAGCTGGAACGGGAAAACAGGGAACCACATCGCCTGGAAAACCGAAATCCCGCTTCCGGGATACAACTCTCCGGTCATATGGAACGACCGGGTTTTCCTGAGTGGGGCGAACGCAACCAAACGGGAAGTCTATTGTTTTGATGCCGGTACAGGGAAGATCCTCTGGAAAACCGATGTTTCAAATGTTCCGGGAACCCCCGGGACCGTGCCGAAGGTGGACCCGCAAACCGGACTTGCAGCGCCCACCATGACAACCGACGGGCAGCGGGTATATGCCATCTTCGCCACGGGCGATTTGGTAGCCCTCGGCATGGACGGGAACCGGGTATGGGCAAAGAACCTCGGACTTCCAAAGAATCATTACGGACACTCTTCTTCCCTGGTCATGTACCGCGACCTAATCATCGTCCAGTTTGACCAGCATACCGGATCCAGCGTAATGGCCTTTGCAGGTGAGACCGGGGAACAGGTGTGGAAGGCCGCCCGCAATGTTCGTGTTTCGTGGGCCTCACCGGTCCTGGTGAATACCGGGAACCGTATGGAGCTGCTCCTGGTTGCCGACCCTGTTGTGACATCTTACGACCCTGCCACCGGAAAAGAACTCTGGCAGGTGGATTGCATTTCAGGAGAGGTGGGACCTTCTGCCGCCTATGCCGACGGAATGGTATTTTCAGTGAATGAGTACGCAAAACTGGCGGCAATCAAACTTGGAGAGACGCCCCAGGTGATCTGGGAATCGACCGATTACCTGTCCGACATCCCCAGTCCGGTTGCCGGCAACAATTGCCTCTTCCTGGCTACGAGCTACGGCGCCTTTGTGTGCTATGACGCGAAAACTGGCCGGGAATTGTGGGTAAAAGAACTGAATAATCCGACCTATGCATCGCCCATGCTGGTGGACGGGAATATCTATCAACTGGATAAAACAGGGATTATGCATATTTTCAGGGCCGACAGCGCCGGAACCCCCGTGGCCGAATCGCCGCTGGGAGAGGGATCCGTATGCACACCGGCGTTTTCGGGAGGGAAGATCTATATCCGGGGTGAAAGAAATTTGTACTGTATCGGAAATTAATCGGTTAATAGAACGCGAATAACGCGGATATTACGCGGATTTAAAAATAATTATCCGCGCCAATCAGCGTTACCTAAGGTATCCGTGTCATCCGCGTGCGATCTTGCCAAAAAAATAACGACCAATATGAGACTGATATATTGACAGAAAGTAAACATAATATTTTCGAACTCGTTGACCGGATTGTCGAACATCGCGGTCGAGACGTTTCCGCCGTGATCCCGATCCTGCAGGATATTCAGGAA
The DNA here is from genome assembly GCA_043806735.1 of bacterium. GTDB lineage: Bacteria > Bacteroidota > Bacteroidia > Bacteroidales > FEN-979 > QYOJ01. The sequence goes on from JAZDGR010000030.1 coordinate 5,582, forward strand.
GAATTCCACTACCTTCCCGAAGACGCCCTGCAGCAGGTATGTGCGATCTCCGGAATTTCCCCTTCCCGCATTACCGGAATCTCCACTTTTTATAGCCAGTTCCGTCACCGGCCGGCTGGCCGGCACATCATCAAAGTATGCACCGGAACCGCCTGTCACGTCAAAGGTGCTACACAAGTGGTTGACGCGTTGAGAAGAGAATTAAAATTAACCGGACGGGAAGATACCGATAGCCGGAGGTTGTTCACCATCGAAAAGGTGGCCTGTCTCGGATGCTGCACCATCGCTCCTGTCATCCGGATCGACGACGTGACCTATGGGCAGGTGTCTCCTGAAAAAACCAGAGAGATCCTGGATGATTTCCTGGCGAACAAGGCAAGCCAGAAACAGGAAAAATCCCCCCGCCGCGCAAAGGGCCTGAACGGACAGGGTGAGATCCGGATAGGGCTGGGATCCTGCTGCATTGCAAGTGGCAGTTCGGAAGTAAAGTCGGAGCTGGAAAAGACACTCGCAGAAACCCGCATCCATGTAAATGTCAAGCAGGTGGGTTGTGTCGGGATCTGTCATCAGGTCCCGGTGCTGGAGATCGTGAAACCCGGTGAGCCCGCCGCCTATTACACTCGGATCAGACCCGAAGAGGTCAGGGAGGTCGTGTTGAGTCACTTCCGGCCCGAAGGCCGGTTCAACCGGTTTAAAACAGGCATAGTGAACCTCGTCGGATACCTCCTTCACGACGGAGCTCCGTTATCCGTTCGAAAATACCCAGCGGAAGAACGTAATACCCCGGTAACCGAATTCCTGGGACCGCAGATCAATATCGCGACCGAAAACCGGGGCGTGGTGCGACCGACCGATCTCGGGGAATACAAACGATCGGGAGGATTTGTAGCACTCCGAAAATGCCTGCAGGAAATGACTCCCAGGGGGGTGATCGAAGAAATTACGCGAAGCGGACTAAGGGGAAGGGGAGGAGCGGGCTTTCCCACAGGAAAGAAATGGCAACTCGTAAGCGAGGAGAGAGGATCCGGGAAGGTGGTGATCTGCAACGGCGACGAAGGCGATCCGGGCGCTTTCATGGACCGGATGATCCTCGAGTCATATCCTTACCGCGTCATTGAGGGAATGCTCATTGCCGGGTATGCCACAGGAGCCTCCGATGGGATCTTTTACATCCGGGCCGAATACCCTCTGGCTGTTTCCCGCGTAAACGAAGCCCTGAAGAAGTGCCGGAAAGAGGGATGGATAGGGAAAAACATCCTGGGAACCGGGTTTTCTTTCGATGCCAGGATTTTCGAAGGTGCCGGGGCATTTGTCTGCGGGGAGGAAACGGCGCTGATCGCGTCGGTGGAAGGAAACCGGGGGCACCCCCGGGTCAGGCCTCCTTACCCATCCGCTCATGGATTATGGGGGATCCCCACGCTGGTCAACAACACCGAAACGCTTGCCTTCATCTCCTGGATCATTCGCCGTGGAGCGGAACAGTTTGCCCGCATCGGCATCAACGGAAGCAGGGGCACCAAAGTATTTGCCCTGGCTGGAAAGGTTAACCGGGGCGGACTGATCGAAGTGCCTATGGGCATGAGCATCCGCCAGGTGGTGGAGGAGATCGGGCATGGTATCGCCAATGGAAAAGCCTTTAAAGCCGTTCAGATCGGGGGCCCTTCGGGAGGTTGTATACCGGCAGCGCTGGCCGACCTGACCATTGATTTTGAAGCCCTTACGGAAGTCGGATCGATGATGGGATCGGGGGGGATGGTGGTCCTCGACGAAACCGATTGCATGGTGGATATCGCACATTATTTTCTCTCCTTCACGCAAAATCAGTCATGCGGCAAGTGTACTTTCTGCCGGATCGGGACCCGCCGCATGCTGGAGCTGCTGGAGAAGATCCGCAACGGAAAAGGAACGATGGAAGACCTGAAACTTCTCGAACATCTGTCCGGATCCATCAAAAGGAGTAGTTTATGCGGACTCGGAAAAACCGCTCCCAACCCGATCTTATCAATCCTCACCTATTTTCGCGAGGAAGTAGAAGCCCATCTGCATGGGAAATGCCCGGCAGGAAAATGCACCCCACTCATCCGGTATTCGATCACGGATGCCTGTATCGGCTGTACCAAATGCGCCCAGCGTTGCCCTTCGGAAGCCATTGAGTTTAAGCCCTTTGAAAAACATATCATCCAGGCAGATAAATGCATCAAATGCGATAGTTGCCGGCAGGTATGCCCGGAAAATGCTGTGGAGGTAAACTAAGATTATGCGGATCACCATCGACTATATCCCCATTGAAGTTCAGGAAGGCATGACGGTTATGCAGGCGGCCGGATCAGCAGGCATTCGCATCCCTGCGCTTTGTTATCTCCCCGGGCATACCAACCATCCTTCCTGCATGGTATGTATGGTAAAAGACCTTGCCAGCGGGAAAATGATCCCATCCTGTGCAGTGCTTGCAGAAGACGGAATGAACCTGTCGGCCCACGGCGAAGAGGTGATGGAAGCAAGAAAAGAGGCGCTGGAACTTCTTCTCAGCGATCATGTCGGTGATTGTGAAGCCCCCTGCCGCCTATCCTGTCCCGCTTTTATGAACATCCCGCTGATGAACCGGCTGATTGCCGCCGGCCGGATTGAAGAAGCATTGCAGGTTGTACGTCAGGAGATCGCGCTTCCCCTGGTACTCGGAACCATCTGTCCGGCTCCCTGTGAAAATGCATGCCGCCGGAAAAAAGTGGACGAACCGGTTTCGATCTGCCTGTTGAATCGGTTTACTGCACAGGATGAAAACAACAGGAATTCGGGGTTACATACGGGAGCCTTACAAACCGGAAAACGGGTCACCGTGATCGGAACAGGACCAGCCGGTCTTTCGGCGGCTTTTTACCTTCTCCGGATGGGACATGCATGCGTAATGTTCGACAAGCAAAAACTCCCCGGAGGCGCCCTGCGGAGCGCCATCCCCGATGATCTACTGCCTAAAAAGATGCTCGATGCCGACATCGAATGTATCCGGAAAATGGGCGGGGAATTTATCTTGAATACTCACGTCACCCGGCAGTTTTGGACTGAAAAGATCCTTCCGGAATACGATGCCGTGATCCTGGCAACCGGCTTCCGGGAAGAACACCCCATCGACGGATTCGGACTAAAACCCTTGGCAAACGGATCCTACATCAATAAGCAAACGTTCGCTTCCTGCACACCGGGTATCTTTGGGTGCGGCAGCATCGTCTATAAGCAACTGTTATCGGTCAGGTCCGGGGCCCAGGGGAAGCGTGCCGCTCTCGAG
>JAZDGR010000031.1:0-5985 GCA_043806735.1 bacterium
ATGGGAATTCCGGGTTGCTCTGAAGAGAGAACGACCTTTATTTTGCCTGTTTTTTTATCGTACCGGGTTTGGATATCCGCTTTAAATGACCCTTTGGAATAGTTCACGCCCATGTTTGCCAGCCGCTGGTACTGGGTGTCCATGCGTTGCCTGAAATCCTCCCAGTTGCGTAGTTTTGCAGGCGACCAGCCGATCTCGGCAATGGCGATCATCCGGGGAACGGCCATGTATTCAGCATGTTCAATGGTGGGGATAAATTCGGTCCATACATTTCCCTGCACACCAAGGATGTGTTTCCCCTCTTCGGGTGTCAGTTCTCCCGGGATCGGTTCAAAGGAATAGACCTTCTTCAGGGTGGTGAATCCCCCGATGGCTTCGGGTTCAGACTCGGGATAGGCCTGGTAATAGTCGAAATAACAATAGGAGGTCGGGGTCATGATCACATCGTGTCCTTGACGCGCGGCTGAGATTCCGCCTTCCACACCCCGCCACGACATCACCGTTGCTTCCGGGGCCAACCCTCCTTCCAGGATCTCATCCCATCCGATCAGCTTTCTTCCTTTGGAAATGATGAATTTCTCCATCCGTTTGATAAAATAACTCTGGAGTTCTCCCTCATCCTTCAGACCTTCAGACCTTATTCTTTCCTGGCACCTGGGGCATTGTTCCCAACGGGTTTTGGTCGCCTCATCGCCACCCACATGGATGTATTCCGAAGGAAAAAGATCTAGTACTTCGGTCAGCACATCTTCCAGAAATGTGAAGACCGAATCATTTCCGGCACAGAAAATATCGCTGTTGGGCCAGTAACTCCCGGGCGGCACGGTGAAGGGGCCACCGGTGCAGGAAAACTGAGGGTAGGCGGCCAGAACTTCCACCGTATGTGCAGGCATTTCAATCTCCGGAATGATGGTGATGTATCGTTGCGCCGCATATTGCACAATCTCCCGGATCTCTTCCTGAGTGTAATATCCCCCGTAAGTGGCTTTTTCTCCGGGCAGTTGTGCAGGCCGGTCGCGCCAGGGAAGGTTTTCCTGGTCGACTCTCCAGGCACTCACCTCCGTGAGTTTCGGGTATTTTTTAATTTCAATCCGCCAGCCATTATCATCAGTCAGATGCCAGTGAAAAATATTCCTCTTGTACATAGCCAGGAGGTCGATGTACCTAAAAATGAACTCCTTCGGAAAGAAATGGCGGGAAACATCAAGGTGCATCCCCCGGTAAGGAAAACGGGGTTGGTCTTTTATCTCCAGGCAGGGAACCTCCCATGTTTTTCCAACCACGGGTTTGGAACTTTTACAAACCTCCGGAGGCAGCAACTGCAACAGGGTTTGCATTCCATAAAAAAGTCCCGCTCCCGAATTCCCCTCCAGCAGGATCGCGTCGGGTTTGACCCGGAGACGATATCCTTCGGTGGGGAGTTTCTCCTTTTTCCTTGCATAAGTGAAGAGAATCGCGTTGACTTTGCTCCCTCCCTCCTGGAGGGGCTGTACACGCAAGAAGGGTCCTCCTGCAAGGCGGAGCTGTTCGGCAAAGAGAATGGCGACATTTTTCAGGTCGATGTCCCGTTCGGCGACCAGGAGCAAGGTTTGTTCGTTGATTTGAAACGAACCGGATTTCATTTTGACGGATATGGGTTGGGGAACGATCGACAGCACAGCCGTACCTTTTTTTTCAGCTATGCCCGGGAGATACATCGAGATAATAAAAATAGAAATAAGGATATTTGTTTTCATGAAAATTTGCTTAATTGATAAAGAGAATTCAAAAGTACAAAAATAGCACTAGCGTGACCAGTCCGCCTGTCCGCCTGTCCACTATATTACTTAAAGGTATCGAACCATTCCTTCGCTTTCATCAGTGCTGGCATAAAACCGTCACCATGGTTATAAATGTTTCCGAGGTTTACCGTATCCACATTCCCACCCAGATCAAGCATCCGGGTATAAGCTTTTTCTTCGATGGGGTATGGCACCACTTCATCAGCCATCGAGAAGACTAACAATGTCGGAGCTTGTGGACTCCAGTCGAAAACCTGGTTCGCTTCCAATGCAGCGTTAAATGGATGGGTTCCTGCAGCAACTTCCGCCAGGAATGAGGCCTGGAAGATGTTCACAGGCGGAGCGTTGAGAGATTGAATCACCACGGCCTCAGGATGCTCAAAGTCCAGCAAAGCAGGCGCAAGGCTGTCATAAGGGTGTTGAAAAAAATCAAGGTAACTGGTGCCTAGATCGTAAATATCATCAAAGGTCTTGACCATTAAGGATGTTACAGCGGACGAGATGGTGTTTGGCGTGGTGACATGATGGGCAAAAAGCATTGTGAGATCATAGGGGGCAGCCATGATGGCGGAAGCAGTGATGGGAAATTCAGCGGGATGTTCACTTTCCAGAAGTCTCTGCAATGCTGCGGTGACATGCCCTCCCTGGGAATAGCCGGCCAGAAATAGTTTGTCGCTTAGCAAGATCCCCTGATTGTCACAGAGATCTCTGGCTGCGCGAATCATGTCACGTGCTGCCGTAGCTTCTGTGTGGGCATGGAAATAGGGATGGGGTATTGTTCCTGCTTTTCCCAGCCCGATGTAATCGGCCATCACGACCACGTATCCTTTTGCTGCTACTTCACTCAGCCATGCTTGTGCTTCGGCGCAGCTGTCCAGGTAAGAAGGGGCGACATGGCGATCGAAGATGGTGCCGTGCTGACACGACATCATAGGGAAGGGACCGTTGCCGGATGGAGGGACCAGCATAATGCCTGAGGCATCCAGCATCGTTCCGTCTACTCCGGGAGTCTGGTAAGTAATCTCATGGACCCTTACATCAGGTGGAGCAGAGTTCCTACAAGCAGTTATGATTGCCAGTAACAAGAAGAGAATGGTTAACGGTTGTAAAATCTTTTTCATAACGTCATGGTTTTAGTTATTAACCGATGCAATTTATAAAAAAATTAATTCCGGGTAAGCTCTTCACGGATCTTTTTCCGGATCAGCAGCGCGGAGCTGTCGACCACCCCTTTCCGGGAGGGAACAAACAGATCACGGTAACGGCTTTTTACGAGGTCGAATTTCATTTTCTCAGGAGTCCCTGTGATGTCCATAGAAATTCGCAGGGGTGTCAACATCGATACGTGGTAGTTAAAGCTCAGATCAAGATTTTGCACTCCCCCCACGGCGACTTTGAACACATCAGCCTGCAACAGGAAAGGATATACTTCAACAACGCCGTCGCTTAACAGGATCTCCGCGGAGATCTCATCGATGAGGTTGCGTTGTTTATTTTTAAAACAGAGCATTTTAGCGATTTTCTTAAAGTTTTCACTGTCGAGTATCACCAGGCTGTCGGCTTGCAGGGAGGCGGCTCCCCGTAAGGTTTCCAGGATGATCGAAAGGCTGGTATCGAGTTTTGCTTCGGCGGCCATCCTGAAGTCGACTTTGCCTTCAAGCGAATTCAACATGGGGAGCAAAGTGTCGAGCGACGGGGTCATATCAGTAAGTATGCCGAGGTCTATATCGGTGATATCAAGGTCAAACCCTATATAAATATCATCCCGGGTTGGAGCCCGGTATAGCAGGGATGTTCTCAATGTGGCACCCTGGTTGGACATCGACAATTCTTTCAGATCCACCGACTGGTCTCTGATCTCAATCCGGCCCCTGATGGAATCAAGCACCAGTTCATTGAAAATAACCTGGCGAATCCGGGTCTCAAACGAAAGGTCAAGGTTCGGTGGAACAATAAATGCGGAAAAGGTAGTTGGTTTTTCACGGCGCTCTTCAATTGGTTTCCCTGTCGGCATTTGGTTCATTGCCTCTGCCAATTCATTCAGGTCAATCAGATCCGATTCGAGGCGCAGAGCGGCCTGAAGTTTATCTGCCGGCTTTCCCGATAAGGAGGGAAGATGGACACTTCCCGTAAGGATAAGGTCGGAGCTCCCAACCTTGACAGAAGCATTCTCCAGATAAAACTCTCCTGGATTGAAAGTTAACTTTGTGCGATCGAGCTGTATGTTTAGGGGGAAGAGGGGAGAAAAGACGGCAAGATGGGAAAAACTGAGGCTTCCGGTGGCGCTCCATTGATCTTTTCCTGTTTTCTCTGGGTTAGTGGTCAGGTCAATCACAGCATGATCCAACCTCACAACGGACGTCAGAGCTTCTGCAGTCAGGGAGTCAACCGAAAGAGATCCGTGAATGAACCCCTGGGTAGGTTCTGCCGTGGACGGGACCACATCGAGTTTTGCTTCCGCTTTACCGGTCTTCAGCATCAGCGAATCACCCAGCTTTGCGATCAGGTTCCTGAAGCCGGCTTTGGCAGTCACAGGGGCGATACCCGTAGGTTCTTTCGGTTCGGAGGATGTGAAACTGAGTTCGAACTGTTCAAGGGATGCTCGTAACTCATCCTGAACCCGGAGTTGCATTCCATTCAGCATTAGTGTGCCGTGGAGCAGATTCATTTTCTCCGGGAGAGTAGTGTCTGGGTAATCCGTCCCGACACGCAGGATTGCCCGATTCATCACAAACAGAAAGGTATCTTTGCTGCTCTCTAATTTCACCCCGTTCATCTCCGTCTCGCCGGTTATCTCCAGCTTTCCGTAATCCTTACGGGCAAGATCAGAAAACCTGAATTGCACGGCCAGATTGCTCTTCAGCATCCCTTCCAGGTTCACCCCTTCTTCCAGTGGAAAGATTTTGGCCAGTTCCAAAAAATTGATCCGGATCCGTATACCGGCCCGGACTAAGGGATACGTTAGCAAGTCGGTGATGTTGCCGCTTAGCTCAACCTGCGAAGATCCACCAACGAACATTAATTTTCTGATAGTTAACCAGGATGGCTGCTTTTTACTGACGTCCAAAAGGAAACCGATATCCGCGTCGAGTTGATCGATGCTGCCAGGCAGTTGGCTATATCGGGCATATCCGTCCTTTATTAACACCACACCCGTGATAAGCGGGATCTGGTCCCTGCCATAGATGCCTTTGATATGCGCTTCCACGTTCACCTCTCCTCTGGCGTCCACAGAAACATCCTGGTTCACAATTCCAGCGGGGACCATCTTCAATACCTCTTCGAGGGATGCCGCATGCAGGCCGAAGTTAAGGTCAACATTCACGGTCTCTGCCAATGTATCTTCCACCAGGGATCCGTTGGCCACGAGGTCAATGGAATTCAGGGTCATCGATGCCCGGTTCACATCAAGACGGTTCAAATCGCTGTCGAAGCCGAGATCCACATCAAACCCGAATGAGAGGCCGTCGGCCAATAATTGTCGCTGTTGCATGCATAGGATGTGGGTGGCAGAAAAACGAACTGTCAGGTCTGATTTTTTTTCGTGAAAGGAGCCCTTCAGCCGGAAGTTGAGCTCTTGCAAACGAACATCAAGATCGGTACTGCGGTCACTGAAGGTCAGTTTTCCGTTCCGGATAGCTACTTTTTTTATATCGATTGATAAATCCTCCTGCGGCCTTGCCGTATCTCCGGGTTTTGACGAACCGGCCGTATCTTTTTCAGTTTTCATCACCTCCCAGTTCGCACAACCTGTGGAATCGATGAAGGCATAAATAACCGGATCGATTAATTGGACCTCATGTATGCTGATTTCTTTCCTCAGGAACCAGGCGATGGGATTGACGGTTACCCTGCATTCACGGAATGCCAGCAGAGAGTCGGCCGGGTTCGTTGTATCTGCAGGATGGATATACGCAACCAGGGAGATCAGCGAGCCGTTGCGGAGTTTCATGCCGAAATTGGGAAACGTGCTGAAAAATGTCAGTTCCACCGCGTCCAGGCGAACCCTGGCATTCAGATTTTCATTCAGCAGGGTGGTGATCGCCGGAGTGATCTTTGCCGGCGTAAAAATAAAATTAAGGGCAATTCCGATCGCGGCAAAAATAATGATGATGAGGATCAGGAAAGATATTCCGATGATCTTTACTGTTTTCATACCTGTGAGATAAGTTGTCCTTTTTTCTGTTCGCAAACTCAAAAATAC
>JAZDGR010000032.1:0-3622 GCA_043806735.1 bacterium
TCGGTCATCTTTGAGATCTCCTGCAGCAAGGGCTCATCGATTTTCACCTCCATGTTCTGGGTGGTCATTCCGAACGGCGTTTGAACCGGATATGGAGCCATTCCCATCGATCCCACGCCGATTGTGTAGATCCGGATGCCGTAAAGTTTGGCAATTTCCGCGGCCGAAAGCGGATCGATCGAGCCCATATTGTTGACCCCGTCAGTGAGCAGGATGATCACCTTGCTCACCGCCTTACTCTCCTTTAAGCGGCTGACAGCAGTAGCCAGTCCGTCACCCAGTGCGGTTCCATCTTCGATCATGCCGCTTTTAATATCAGCGAAAAGGTTTTTCAATACCGAATGATCAATCGTAAGCGGGCACTGGGTAAAGCTCTCCCCGCTGAAAACCACCAGTCCGATCCGGTCGTCGGGGCGACCGCTGATGAACTCCATCGCCACCTCTTTGGATGCTTCGAGCCGGTCGGGTTTAAAATCCATGGCCAGCATCGAGCCGGAAATGTCAAGAGCGATCACCAGGTCAATCCCTTCCACTGTGATATCCTGGCGGCTCAGACTCGTCTGCGGGCGGGCCATAGCAAGAATCATGAGCGTGATGGCCAGCAATCGCAAGGCGTAAAGGCCGTGGTAGAGGATTACCCGGAATTGCTTCTTTTTCCCTTCAAAGCCTTCGGAGGAGCTGATCTGGATATCGGCATGATCCCGCCTGGAACGAACGAAGTACCAGGCGATCAGGGCCGGGATGATCAGCAGCAGGAACAAATAGCCGGGGTTTGCGAATGTTAGTCCGTGAAGCACTTCTGTTGGATTTTAAACATTTTTAATTGGTTCCGTAAGAGCAGTCTCATTTACAAACCGGATTCCTTTCTCCAGGCTTTGTTCGTTCTGGTCGGAGGTGGGTTTTTCTTTTGCGAATTTCACCATATCTGCCAACTTCAGCACGTTCCCGAGCTCTTCCCAGGTTTCACGCTGTATTTGCGAGATCTCCAGCAGGTCGTGCAGGATCTCCGCACTGGTACTCTCCAGCGCCGGGACCTGAAACCGGTCTTCGATGTATTTTCGCAGGATATCCGTCAGTTCGGTATAATACTCTTTCACTTTCCCCTGCTGCCACAGGTTCCTCCTCCGAAGTTTTTCCAGTTCCGTCAGGGCGATTTCGTGCGGTTTCAGTAAAACCCGGGGTCTCAGGCGGAAGATCGGTTCTTTTTTCTTTCGCTTCTTCAGGTAATAGATTAAAAATGCAATCATTCCTGCTATAGCCAGTCCGAGCAAAATCCAGGGCAGGATTTCCCGGAAGGTCAGGGGGGCTTTCATGGGGCCTTTGATGGGTTTGATAGGCTTGGTGGTATCGACGGGTACTGTATGTACCGCGAGGAAGTGTATCCGGGTTTCGGTCACATTGATGGCGGTATCGGGCAATTCCCGGTAGAAAAAAGAGATGGGCGGAATTACATAAAAACCGGTGTCAAAGCTGGTGAGGAGGATATTCTGGGAATAGGTTGCAGTGGTTTTGTTGGCGGAGATCAGCGTATCGATCTTCCCCCGCTCCAGGACGTTAATTTTTTCCAGGACTGTATCGGGAATGGTTGGCCAAAGAACCTGTGTCTTCAGAGGGGCAGTAAACTGCAATGTCAATCCTACCTGATCACCGATCAACATGGCGTTGGTATCGAGTGTAGCCGTTGCCACCGGTTCCTGGGCATCGGTTTGAATGCTCGCAAACAAGAGGGATAACAATAGTTTATATTTCAGAATCCTTAGTAACATTTTTTTATAATTACCTCCGCGCTTCCCTCTTCTTAAACAGATTAATAAGCGGTTTAACATAATCCTGATCGGTGCGGATGCGGGCGGCATCGACACCCGAACGGAGGAACAGATCGTCGAGATATTCCTGATGGTGAAAGAACCATTTCTGATACCGTTGCCTGACCTGCCAGTCGCCTGTATCGACCCACATCCGGTGTCCGGTTTCGGCATGTTTCACCCGAACCAACCCCACGTTGGGCATCTCGGTTTCCCGTTCATCAAAGATCTGGACGGCGATGAGATCGTGCTTCTTATTTGCGATCTTTATGGCATCCTGGAAACCTTTATTCAGGAAATCAGAAAGAAGAAATGCAGTGCACCGTTTCTTGATAGCGTTGGTCAGGTAGCGCAATGCTTCTGCGATGTTAGTCTCGCGGTGAGCCGGTGTAAAATCGATCAGCTCCCGGATGATTCTCAGGATATGCGTCGTCCCTTTCTTCGGAGGGATAAATTTCTCCACCTGGTTGCTGAAGAAGATCACCCCCACTTTGTCGTTGTTCTGGATGGCGCTAAAGGCCAGTACTGCCGCTATCTCTGTGATGAGTTCCTGCTTCAGCCCTTTCCGCGTTCCAAACTGGTTGGATCCGCTCACGTCGATCAGAAGCATCACGGTTAGTTCGCGTTCCTCGTCAAAGATTTTTATATACGGATGGTTGAAACGGGCGGTAACGTTCCAGTCGATGCTACGGATATCGTCGCCGTACTGGTATTCACGCACTTCACTGAAAGCCATACCGCGCCCCTTGAAAACGCTGTGGTACTGTCCTGAAAAAATCTGGTTGGACAATCCCCGCGTTTTGATCTCGATCTTGCGGACTCGTTTAAAGATTTCGGCGGTTTCCATGCTCGTTATAGTGATGTGGTGATGTGGTGCGGTGGTGCAGTGGTGAAAAAAGTAAATTCACAATGGCACCATGGCACCACGTCACCATGGTCTTTTACGGGACTTCTACTGTGTTGAGTATCTCATTGATGATATCTTCCGTCGTAATGTTTTCAGCTTCGGCTTCGTAGGTCAGGCCGATGCGGTGGCGGAGGACGTCATGGGCCACGGCCCGGATATCTTCAGGGATCACGTATCCACGGCGTTTGATGAAGGCAAACGCTTTGGCTGCCAGCGCCAGGTTGATGCTGGCACGGGGGGATCCTCCGTAGCTGATCAATCCTTCGAATTTTTTCAGCTTATATTCTCCCGGGAAGCGGGAGGCAAAGACAATGTCGATGATGTAATTTTCGATCTTTTCATCGAGGTATACTTCCCTGACAACATGCCTGGCGCGGAGGATGTCATTGGGTTTCACCACCTTGCTTGTTTCAGGGAAGTCGCTGACGATGTTTTGCCGGATAATCAGTTTTTCCTCTTTTTTGTCGGGATATCCGATCACCACCTTGAGCATGAAGCGGTCGACCTGGGCTTCGGGTAGCGGGTAGGTTCCCTCCTGTTCAATCGGGTTTTCGGTTGCCAGCACCAGGAAAGGTTCGTCGAGTTTGAATGTCTCCTCGCCGATGGTCACCTGGCGCTCCTGCATCGCTTCAAGCAGCGCACTCTGAACCTTGGCCGGCGAGCGGTTGATTTCGTCGGCCAGGATGAAGTTGGCAAAGATGGGTCCTTTTCGTACCCGGAATTCTTCTTTCTTTTGACTGTAAATCAGGGTTCCGATCAGGTCGGCCGGCAACAGGTCGGGGGTAAACTGTATTCTGCTGAATTTTGCATTAATAGTACTGGCCAGTGTATTGATGGCCAATGTCTTGGCAAGTCCGGGAACCCCTTCGAGCAATACATGCCCGTTTGAAAGCAAGCCGATCAGCAAGCC
>JAZDGR010000033.1:0-17027 GCA_043806735.1 bacterium
ATATAAGAATAAATTGATCCGAACAGATGAAAATTTTGATTTGCATCAAGTTTTTCATTGATTTATATCAATGCACTTTGCCAACAGACTGAAAATGAGTACGTGAACCTGGTTACCTTGGTAGAATTACCCTTTTAAGCAGGTATTCCCCGATCTGGACGGCATTCGTCGCTGCCCCTTTTCGCAGATTGTCGGAAACGATCCACAGGTTCAGTGAATTTTCCTGTGATTCATCCCGCCGGATCCGGCCGACAAAGACCTCATCTTTTCCATGTGCCCATATGGGCATTGGATAAATGTTGTGTTGCACGTCATCCTGGATGACGATGCCTTCTTTACCGGAAAGGATCGAGTAGATCTCCTCCAGGGAAAACGGATGCTCAAATTCGATATTCACAGCTTCGGAATGGGCGCCAATAACAGGCACTCGGACAATGGTGGCAGTCAGGCGGATGGAGGGATCCGAAAGGATCTTCCGGGTTTCATTGACCAGCTTCATCTCTTCTGCCGTATATCCGTTGGGAAGGAAGTCACCGCCATGGGGAAAAAGATTGAGGTCAATGGGATGAGGGTAGGCCATCTCTCCACGAATCCCTTTCCGTTCGTTTTCCAATTGCCTGACGGCCCTGGCTCCCGTGCCGGTTACGGATTGGTAAGTGGAGATCACGATCCGCCGGATCGTAAATTGTTTGTGCAATGGCGCGAGAACCAGTACAAGCTGGATGGTAGAGCAATTGGGGTTGGAAATGATCCTGTGCGACGAAGAAAGGATGGATGCATTGATTTCGGGGATGATGAGGGGAACATCAGGTTCCATTCGCCATGCCGAAGAGTTATCAATCACAAACACCCCAGCCTCTGCATAGAGAGGCGCCCATTCGCGGCTTACGGCAGAACCTGCAGAAAAAATGGCCATTTCGGGAGATTGGTCCAACGCCTCCCGGTGGCCTACAACTGGTACTTCAGATCCGCGAAAAAATAGTGTCTGAACGATCGATTTTTCTGACGCAACGGGGATCAGTGTTTCAACTGGAAACTTTCGTTCCTCAAGCACAGTCAGGATTTCCCTGCCCACGAGTCCGGTCGCTCCCACAACAGCAAGTTTCATAACGGGTAGGCTTTGGTTGAAATTAGGAGCAAAGATACTGAGATTGCACAAGATTGCACAAGATTGCCAAGATTGACATGATTGCCAGGAATTCTGCATTTTGCAGTTAGATTTTTACATTCACAGGTATAACCTTTTCCCTGTTTTCCTGATTAATGGGGAAAAAGAATATGAGAACACTGGTAGTTTTCTGTTGTATCCTGTCAGCATTGGGATTAAAGGGGCAGGTTTTTGACAACTTTTCAGATGGGGATTTTACCCAAAACCCGGAATGGGCAGGAGATAGTCTGCATTTTGAAGTGAACGGCGTTGGGCAGCTTCACCTACAATCGGCAGACGTGGATACTTCCTGGCTGGCAACGTCTTGCGGAAGGTTTTTCGACACCGAATGGAAATTCTGGATGAAACTCTCGTTCAACAGTTCGACGAATAATTATGCACGGGTTTACCTGACCGCTGACCGTAAAGAGCTTGATCAACCGTTATACGGATATTTTATCCAGGCCGGCGGAGCCGACGACAGTATCCGGTTTATGAAACAGACGGGATCGGTAATCAATTCTCTTTTCTGTTTTCCGGATTATACTACGGGCCATTCCTCAAATGAGATCAGGTTCAAGATAATCAGGGATACGACAGATACCTGGACGATGTGGGTTGATTCGACCGGCAAGGCTGATTATCTTCAGGAAGGATCAATTGTCGAGAATTCCATCCAGCAAAGCGGGTGGATGGGTGTATGGTGCAAATACACCTCCAGTAATGCAACCCGGTTTTATTTCGACGATTTCTATGCCGGACCTGTAATTCCTGATACCCTGCCACCCGCCTCTTCCTATTCAGCGAGGGCGTTCGATGTTTTGATCCACGAGATCATGTACGATGCGGAACCTTCGGCCGGCTTGCCCGCTGCTGAATTTGTAGAGCTTTACAATCGGACAGATTCTGCCATCGCGCTGAAGGATTGGCTATTTGAGTATGGAACTTCCCGCAAGACCTTCCCCTTGGTAATGCTGGCCCCGGGAGGTTATCTGCTGATCTCCGGGGATACTTTGCTGGCGACCTATGGACCCGTGGTTTCACTGTTCACTTCCGGGGCGAGCCTTTCAAACGAAGGGACCCGGCTGACGTTACGAAATGACCGGAATCAGGTCATCCATTCGGTGGAATATAACCCCGGATGGTTTCAGGGATCCTGGAAAGAAGAGGGAGGATGGTCGCTGGAAATGGTGGATTCGACTAATCCTTGCGGTTGCGAAGAAAACTGGAAACCTTCGATCGATCCGACCGGAGGCACTCCCGGGCGGGAGAACTCGGTCAAAGGAACTCATCCCGACCTGACCCCTCCTGAGGCGGTCAGAAGCTACTTTACTGATCTAAACACCTGGGAGGTTTTGTTCACGGAGACCCTTGACTCGACCTCAATTGGATTACCGGATACCTGGTTGCTGGAACCGGGCGAAACGCATCCTGACACTTTATATCCTTTGGCCCCTTCTTACCGGTCGCTTAGGCTGGTCTTTCCCGGAGATTTTACGGCCGGGCTTCTTTATACGCTTACCGGCCAGGGCAACCTGGCCGACTGTGCAGGGAACAGGAGATCGCAGACCATGGTGACCCATTCGGCCATTCCGGAATCAATGGAACAAGGCAATGTGGTGATCAATGAAATTCTTTCCCATCCTTATCCGGGATCCTCCCAATTTTTTGAGTTGTTTAACCGCTCGGAGAAGGTCGTAGATCTGGAAGAACTCGCAGTCATTTCAGCGGATACAGGAGAATCCGTACCAAGTACCGGAGCCCGGATTCTGGCTTCCGGGCCGTACCTGATGTTTCCCTGGGATTTCGTGGCAGTATGTGAATCAGAAGGTGGAGTTAAAGAAAAGTATACCACACTCAATACATATAACTTTCTGGAAATGGAGTCGTTTCCATCGATGAAAAACGACGAAGGGCAGCTGATCCTGATCCGTTCCAGGGATGACCTGGTGATCGACCGGATACTCTATCAGCAGGAGATGCACTATCCATTACTTACATCGACAGAGGGAATATCCCTGGAACGGATCAGTCCTGATAAGTCTTCCCTGGATCCTTCGAACTGGCATTCAGCAGCGGGAAGTGTTGGTTATGCCACGCCGGCCTACCAGAATTCGCAATCGCTGGACCCGGGGATAGAAACAGATATCATTTCGGTCATCTCTATGGTGTTTTCACCTGACAATGACGGGATAGACGACGTACTAGCGATTCAGTACAACATGAACAAAACCGGGTATCAGGCATCCGTCGTCGTTTTTGATTTCCGGGGAAGAGAGATCCGGCAGCTTGCTTCCAATTCACTAGTCGGACAGAGCGGAGAATTTCTCTGGGACGGCCTAACGGGTGAACGGCGGAAAGCACCCATCGGTATATATCTCATCTATCTGGAGTTTGTGCATCCGGAAGGAGAAATAAAAAAGTTCAAAAAAGCGATTGTCCTGGCGGGACACATTTAAATTTTTGTGGTGGCAATGGTTGCGATACTTACACGGATGTCGGGGATCAGGGAAAGGACCTGTACACAGGCTTCCAGTGTGGCTCCGGTAGTAATCACATCATCCACAAGAATGACGTGTTTTCCTTCCAGTTTTCCGGGATTTTTGACAGCAAAGATCCCCGCCACATTTTCCCACCGTTTGAACCTCGACTTCCGTGTTTGCGTTTCGGAAGAACTGATACGGCAAAGCTGCTGATTATCAACCCGAATCCTCATACTGGTAGCGAGGCCGATCCCGAATTGTTCGCTCTGGTTGTACCCACGTTGCCTCAGTTTTTTTCGATGCAACGGAACGGGGATAACCAGGTCGGCCGAATTAAAAAACGGAGAATTTTTAAGGTACAATCCATACTGCGATCCCAGGTAGATCCCGATATCTTTTCGTCCCTTGTATTTCAGGTGATGGATCAGGCGCTGCACTTTATTCCCTTTGTTGAAATGCAGATATGCCGTGGCGCTTTCTACACGGGCTCGCCCCCAGAATGCCCGGCTCACCGGGTTGTCGTGCTCCAGGTGAAACCAGGTTTTGGGCAAATGAAACTCGCAGGAGGTACAGATTACCTGCTCATGCCTCCACAAGCTGTTCCCGCAACAAGCGCAGATCCGCGGGTAAATCAGGGAAATAAAATCGTCTATCCACATCGTGCTTTCGTTTGCCATTAATCAGGGAAGGGGGGAAAAGGTTATATGTCGAGGGAAAAAATAGTATCCAAATTTTCCGTAGGTTTACAGGAAATTTAGAACCTGTATGCCAGTTACTCCTTTGCTGGATGTGAAGAATCTGACCGTTCGTTTCCGGAATGACACCCAGGAAACGATTGCCGTAGATACTATATCCTTTTCCCTGAGAAGGAGTGAGATACTCGCCATAGTGGGAGAATCAGGATCGGGGAAATCGGTCACCGCCCTATCGATTTTAGGGCTGATCCCCTATCCGCCGGGAAGGGTTTCTGCAAAAGCCATCACATTTGAAGATGCCTCACGCGGCGAGGTTCAGCTGGAAACCTTAACGGAAAAGGAATACCAGACAATCCGCGGAAAATCGATCTCCATGATTTTCCAGGAGCCTATGACTGCACTCAATCCCGTATTTACTTGCGGGGACCAGGTGTCGGAACCCATCCGGCAGCACCTGGGGCTTTCGGGGAAAAAAGCACGGCAACGGGTGTTGAACCTTTTTGAAGAGGTTCACCTGCCGGATCGGGAAAAGATCTTCAGATCTTACCCGCATGAGTTGTCGGGAGGGCAGAAGCAGCGGGTGATGATTGCGATGGCGATTTCCTGTGATCCGCTGCTGTTGATCGCCGATGAACCCACGACAGCCCTGGATGTTTCGGTACAGAAGACCATTCTTGACCTCTTGAAACGGCTGCAACAAAACCGGAAGATGAGCATCCTTTATATCACCCACGATTTGGGCCTGATCCCGCACTTCGCACACCGGGCAATGGTCATGTTCCAGGGAAAGATCGTGGAACAGGGGCCGGTTGACCGGATTTTTCATGAGCCGCAGCATCCTTATACGCGCGGATTGCTTGCCTGCCGGCCGAAGAGTGACGTACGGCTTAAGAGGTTGCCAACAGTGAAGGAATTTCTTGAAAGTGGGCAGACGACAGTGGGCAGTTGGCAGTCTGAAGGGAAAGTTCCGGTGTTTCAGGAAGTGGTTTCCAGGGAGGAGAGGAAAGTAAATCACGAACAGCTTTATACCCGGCAGCCAGTGCTGAAGGTGGAACATATTTCGAAGCAGTTTTCAAAGAGACAAGGTTGGTTAAGACCGGGAAAGACCATTACCCGCGCGGTAGACGATATGAGCTTTGAGGTATATCCGGGCGAAACGCTGGGTATTGTGGGCGAATCGGGGTGTGGTAAAACCACCGTTTCGCGGGTGGTTTTGCAGTTAATCCCCCCGACAGAAGGCCGGATTGTTTATCTAAACGAAGATATCAGCCGGCTGACTTACCGGAAAAGACGAGTTTTGTCTAAGGATCTTCAGATTGTTTTCCAGGATCCCTACTCCTCTCTCAATCCGAGAATGACCATAGGCAGGGCTCTTCAGGAGCCGATGAAGGTCCACAATTTATATAAAAACGACCGGAAGCGCAAAGAGCGGGTTGCCGAGCTTTTAAGTAAGGTGGGTCTGGACCCGGAGTATGTTTCCCGGTATCCCCATGAGTTTTCGGGTGGACAACGTCAGCGGATCTGCATCGCAAGAGCCCTGGCAGTAGAGCCCCAACTGGTGATCTGCGATGAAGCGGTATCGGCGTTGGATGTTTCGATCCAGGCGCAGATCCTGAATTTGCTGAACGACCTGAAACGGGAACTGGGATTGACCTATATTTTTATTTCCCACGACCTGAACGTGGTGAAGTATATGTCGGACCGGCTGATTGTGATGAAAGATGGAAAGATTGTAGAGATGGGCGATCCGGATGAGATTTATCTGAACCCTAAATCGGAATACACAAAGATGCTGCTAGATGCGAATACCTGACCTCCTGACCTCTTGACTTCCTGACCAATGACCAATGACCAATGACCAAGAAACAACGACTTCCCGGCGACCAGAAAAGTACCCTGCTCAATAATATCCTGCAGGTCTATCTTGAAAATCCCCACAGCGGGCTGAATTACAAACAGGTATCCGTGCGGCTGGGGGTGGAACAAAGGGCCCGGAAGGATCTCATCCGGGTATTGATCGAGGAGCTGTTCCGGAACCGGGAACTGATCGAATCGAAACGGGGAAAATACCAGATCAATCCAGAGGGGGAACGTTACAGGAAAACCGTGAAGACGCACATCACGGGTACAGTCGACATGAAGCAATCGGGAAAAGCGTATGTCATTCCCGATGACAAATCGGGGGATATCTTTATCGGTCCGGCCAATACGAACCACGCACTGAACGGCGATTATGTGAAGGTGTTTCTCTTTCCCATCCGGAAGGGCCGCAAGCGGGAAGGGGAAATCACCGAGATCCTCAAACGGAACAAGACCCAGTTTGTCGGGATCCTGGAAGTCACAAAAAATTTTGCCTACCTGGTTCCCGATAATGCTGCCATGCCGGTGGATATTTTTATTCCTGCAGGGAACCTCAAAGGCGCGCGAAACGGGCAAAAAGTAATTGGCGCAATAACCGAATGGCCCGTTCATTCACAGAATCCGTTCGGAAAAGTGGTGCAGGTTCTCGGGAAACCGGGCGATAATCAGGTGGAGATGCAATCGATCCTGGCGGAGTTTGAATTTCCTTTGGCATTCTCGCAGGAAGCCGTACGGGAGGCTGAGTCCATCCCCGGAAAGATTCCGGAAAAGGAGATTAAAGCCAGGCGGGATTTCAGAAATGTATTTACCATCACCATTGATCCGGAAGATGCCAAGGATTTTGACGACGCCATCTCCCTGAGGAAATTAGAAAACAACCATTGGGAAATCGGGATTCATATTGCAGATGTGGCCCACTATGTCAAGCCCATGACACCCGTGGATGATGAAGCATACCGGCGGGCTACCTCTGTATACCTTGTTGACCGTGTGATCCCGATGCTGCCGGAGCGGTTGTCGAACGAACTTTGCTCCCTTCAGCCACACAAGGACCGGCTTTGCTTTTCAGCGGTATTTGAAATGGACGAAAAAGGGAAGGTTTATCACGAATGGTTCGGGAAAACAGTCATTCATTCCGACCGCCGGTTCGCGTATGAGGAGGTTCAGGAGATCATCGAAAAGGGCCAAGGGGATTATGCGCAGGAAATCGCAGTGTTTAACCGGATCGCATTCGCTTTGAGAGAGGAGCGGTTCCGGAAAGGGTCAATCAACTTTGAAACGCAGGAAGTCCGGTTCAAACTGGATGAAAACGGCAAACCATTAAGCATCTACCTGCGTGAAATGAAGGAGGCCAATAAGCTGATTGAGGATTTCATGCTGCTGGCCAACCGGCGGGTTGCCGAACGGGTGGGGAAGAAAAGGGAACATCATCCCGCGAAAACCTTTGTTTATCGCATACATGACACGCCCAGTCCGGAAAAACTGGAGACTTTTATCGATTTCTTGAAAAGACTGGGATATGCTATGGTAGTGAGTTCGAACAAGGCCCTGGCTCAATCGTTTAATCGGCTTTTCAGGGATATCCAGGGAACCGGTACCGAGAATATGATCGAGACCATTGCAATCCGTACCATGGCCAAAGCCTATTATTCGACACACAATATCGGCCATTACGGACTTTCATTCCCGTTCTATACCCATTTTACATCTCCCATACGCCGGTATCCCGACCTGATGGTACACCGGATTTTCTATGAATATCTTCAGGGCGGCCAGTCGGTCAAAAGCGAAGTCTATGAACCCATGTGCGACCATTCGTCTGAAATGGAGCGAAAAGCAATTGAAGCCGAACGGATGTCGGTCAAATACAAGCAGACTGAATATATGCTCGACAAGATTGGGCAAGAGTTTGACGGATTGATCTCCGGGGTTAGCAAATGGGGCATTTTTGTAGAGATTGTGGGAACGAAATGCGAAGGCATGGTTCGCCTGAGGGATCTGGAGGATGATTTTTATTACCTGGATGAGGAGAACTTTCAGGTCATTGGTCAGCGGTACGGATTCCGGTATAAACTAGGCGATAAAGTCAAAATCAGGGTAAAGCGGATCGATCTGGGGAAGAAACAAATGGATTTTGACCTCGTCTCTTGACCCTGCTTTTAGTTCGCATTGTGAAAATTATAACTTTGTAAGAAATTTTCTTCATCTGACCCTGATCCATGGACCTGATCACCCCGAGGCAACTGGTTGAAGCCAACAAATACCTTCAGTATTTTGGCGGAGAGACATTGGCCAGGATTATTCTCAGGCTCCTGAAACTGGATAAAACCAATAAGCTATATTCCCGGTCATCTCATCTTCCCCCCCAGGAATTTATCACGCAAATCTTGCAGGCTATTCAAGTTGGGCATATTGTTGATGACCAGGAACTGGACAACATTCCCCAAACCGGACCCTTTATCACTATCTCCAATCATGCGTATGGAGGAATAGACGGGCTCCTTTTGCTGAAGATCCTTCCCGGGGTGAGGTCCGACTATAAGATGCTGGTCAATTTTCTCCTGACAAAGATGGAACCATTAAAACCTTATTTCCTCGGGGTCAATCCTTTTGAAACTTACAAAGATGTCAAATCCAGCTTCGGGGGGCTCAAGGATGCCTATATCCATTTGCAGGGAGCTCACCCGATCGGGATCTTTCCCGCCGGAGAGGTTTCTACGGTGAAGCTGCAGTACAGGGGGGTCGCCGATAAGGAATGGCAGCATTCGATCCTGAAATTCATCAAACGGTCCCGGGTTCCGGTAATTCCGGTATATTTTGACGGCCATAACAGCGCCTTCTTTCATTTTCTAGGAATGGTCCATCCGATCCTGAGAACCTTAAAACTTCCGTCGGAATTATTCAATAAAAAGGGGAAGGTGATCAAAATCCGCGTAGGCACGCCTATTCTTGTAAAGGAACAGGATGAATTTGAAGACATCAGGGAATATGGAAAATTTCTGCGGATGAAGACCTATGCGTTGTCGATTCCTCTCGAAAATAAAAAGCGTCAGGCATTGGTTGCTCCTTCCGGTCCGGCGTTGGAACCTGTGATTGATCCCGTTCCCATTGATTCCCTGGTGAAAGAGATCGATTCGATCAGGCAGGAGTTCAAATTGTTTCAGATCCAGGACCAATCGATTTTCTGTGCGCCGACGGAACGCATCCCTTACCTCACAACGGAAATCGCCCGTCTTCGTGAAATCACCTACCGGACAGTGGGAGAGGGGACCAATAAAAGCTTTGACCTGGATCATTTTGACCAGTATTTTGAGCAATTATTCATCTGGGATGAGGATGAGAAAAAAATTACCGGGGGCTACCGTGTGGGGAAAGGCAGGCAAATACTGGAAAAATACGGGATCCCCGGTTTTTATATCAGTACCCTTTTCCAGATCGACCCTGATTTTTCGACCGTATTGGGTGTTTCCATCGAACTGGGGCGGTCATTTATCGTAAAAGAATACCAGAAAAAGACGCTGTCATTATTCATGCTCTGGAAAGGGATCCTTTACCTGTTGCTGAAAAATCCCGAATACCGGTACCTGATCGGCCCGGTGAGCATGAGCAACGAATTTCTGGATGTTTCAAAAGCCCTGGCCGTAGAGTTTCTGAAAGCCCATTACTACAACTCCGATTTTGCCGAATACATCCATCCAAACAAGCCTTTTACCATCGGGATTCCAAGAAAAATAAACAAGCAGCTTTATCTTAAATACGTAGGAAAAGACCTGTCGAGGCTCGACCGGTTCATTCAGAATATTGACCCGGTTTATAAAACACCGGTGTTGTTTAAAAAATACCTGAGTGTAAATGCAGAGATCATCGGCTTCAACGTAGATCCATTGTTCAACAACTGCCTCGACGCCCTAACCATCCTCGATTTGTTTGAAGTGCCCTATGATATGATCGAAGGGCTGTCAAAAGAAATTAACGATCACACAATTCTGGAAAGATTTAAAAAATAAGGCATTGTTAATTTACGATCGTCAGCTCATCAATGATATTTGTAGCTCCAGCGAATTTATCAATGATGAAAAGGACATAGCGGATATCCACATTGATACAACGTTGCAGGTTATCTTCAAACAGGATATCACCGCTCATTGCTTCCCAGTTCCCGTCAAAAGCAAGCCCGATCAACTGGCCGTCGCCATTGATCACCGGGCTTCCCGAGTTTCCGCCGGTAATATCATTGGTTGTAAGGAAGCATACAACCAATTCCCCGTTTTCACCATACCGACCATAATCCTTTGCCTGGTAAAGGTCTTTTAGTTTTTGATCCATGATAAACTCCTCGTTGGATGGATCTTCTTTTTCCATCACGCCTTCCAGGGTCGTGTAATACGCATAATGAACAGCATCGGCCGGGAAATAATCGAGAACCTTGCCATACGTGAAGCGAAGCGTGGCATTGGCATCAGGGTAAAACTTTTTATCCGGCATCATATCTCTGAGTCCGTCAATATATAGCCGGTTTCCTGCACCAACCTCAGCCCTGGCTCCGTTGTAAGTAGCAGAATATTTTCCTGAAACTTCATTCATAGATTGCGATGTTATCCACGCCAGGTCTTTCTTAAACACTTTTGCCGACGGTTTATCAAGGAACCGAGTTGCACTTTCTTTTGTTGCGAACACACTGGTTTTATAAACTGCTTCGGCAAAAGCATGAAAATCGTTCCGGTAATCTTTTTCTATCAGGGCAAAGACCGAAGGGAGATCTGATTTCTGAACCTTCTTGGCGTAGAGCTTGAGCATTTCGACAAAGGTATTTTTTTCAATCTCCAAGTCCCACTCTTTGAAATGCTCATCTACCAATGGCCGAAGCCCCTTCACCGATTCTTCAATGGCCGCTTTGTTCTTTTTATCAAGGGCATCCTGAAGACCGCTGAAGCCACTTGAAAATCCTACAATGTCAAGACCCTGTCCGGCAAACCTGGAATAAAAAAAAGGGACACCCACTTCTCCTAACTTAGCATATCCTGCTTTCAGGTTGGGAAGGGCCTCGGTAAATTTCTCCTTGCGCATGCTGTTTTGGTCAACCCAACCGGTAAATTCGGCTTCCAATGCCTGTTTTTTCTCCAGCACTTTATTCTTCTTCAGCATCTTGGTCTGCCCGATAAAGTTCTTCCACGTGTTTGCCAGTCTTGCATAATTTTCGGAATAGGCAATACGGGCAGTTTTATCGACCTCCATTCGGGCTTTCATCACCTCCATCTGGGTGCCGTAAGCGTCGATGATGATTGGATAAAAGACATTGAGGTTGTATTCAATTCCATAAGAAGTAAGGTATCGGCTGGTGTTTCCGGGGTATCCCCAAATCATCGTAAAATCGTTCTTTTGAATGCCTTTGAGACTAATGGGCAGGTGGTAATCGGGTTTGTACGGAACATTGTTATCGGAATAGTCAGCCGGACCGTTTGTCGAATCGGCATAGATCCTGAATATGGTAAAATCACCTGTATGGCGGGGCCACATCCAGTTGTCGGTATCACCGCCGAATTTCCCGATCGAAGAAGGTGGAGCGCCGACCAGCCGGACATCCGTATAGGTTTTAAACACAAACAAATAATATTCATTCCCGCTGTAAAATGAACTTACCTTACATTCATACTTTCCGTCTTCCGATGCCCGTTTGGTTATCCGTCCTGAAATCTCTTTGATTTTCTTCCCCCGGTCCGATTCAGAAATCGTGTCGGGAAGAAAAGGTATAATTGAATCCGTCATATTCTCGATCCTGACCAAAAACGAAGCACACATCCTTTCATTGGGCAACTCTTCCGATCTGGAGCGGGCCCAGAAACCATCGGTCAGGTAATCGTGCTCGAGTGTGCTATGATTCTGAACAGCGCTGTATCCGCAATGGTGGTTTGTAAAAATCAAACCCTGGTCAGATACCATTTCTGCCGTGCAGAAAAATCCACTGTTGGCAGGGCTGCCTCCCGAAAGGCCGATAATGGCATCTTTCAGACTGGAGGTATTGATGCTGTAAAGTTCTTCCGGGGTCAGATGAAGCCCCATTTTTTGCATATCCACATAGTTCAGGCGCTCAATCAGGATAGGCAGCCACATGCCTTCATCGGGGGGATTGCCCGCAGGTGTCTTTTTAGCCGGAGCTAGCAGAAAGATCATTCCGATGAGTACCAGGAAAACAAGAATTTGTCGATTTTTACGCATAATTTCAATGATTTAAATTTTCGCCGCAATATTACACACATTTTTCAGAACGGGGTTTTACTCCTTCTTCTCCGTAGGAGCGGAGGACTGTTCTTCTGCCGGTTTGATACTTTTCAATACCAACGAGAAATAGATCATCAAGATGCCGAAAATAATAGCCAGGACTCCGAAAATTTTCACCAGCGTTGCGGCCATAGTGAATGGGTCAAAGAAAAGCAGAACCCCAAATCCGATCGTGAGTAAACCGTTCAGGAGAAGCAGGTTTTTACTGGCCATTCCGTCTTTTACATTCATCAGAACGACCAGTTGTACAACGCCGATGATGATCGACCAGACCCCAACCAGTACCAGAAAAACTTTTAGGGAGTCCCCGGGGAAAAGCATGATGATCACGCCAAT
This sequence comes from bacterium, assembly GCA_043806735.1. Taxonomy (GTDB): domain Bacteria; phylum Bacteroidota; class Bacteroidia; order Bacteroidales; family FEN-979; genus QYOJ01. The sequence goes on from JAZDGR010000033.1 coordinate 12,801, forward strand.
CGCAATGCTGATTATGGATTCAAACAGGATCATCCCTGCTCTTTTGTCTTTGATGAGATAATATATCGCAGTGAGAAGAAGAATGATCCCCCCGACCAGGATGACCAAGCCAAAGTAGAAAACAAGGGTTTCGATAACGGGTTTTGTGAAAAACAGAAGAAGAGATCCGAATAGGATCAGAATCAATCCGTTTACAGCCAGAAACCACCAGTTCTTTTTACCAGTTCTTTCCATAAGAATTTATTTAATTGGTTAATTGTCCGTTAATTAGAGAAATCCCGTAGAAGTATTCCGAAATGGAACTTCCGATAATAAAAAGGCCGATTACCAGGAACAGAATTCCCACGATCCGGTTGATCCACATTTTCACCTGCGGACTGATGGCCGTACGGATTTTATTTGCCAGGACCGATTTCAGGATATCTGTCATCAGGACCATAAACAGTGTTCCTATAAAAAACGCACCCACTTTTCTTTTGTCACCACCGTAACTCGAGCTGATGGCAACCACCGTGGTTATCCAAAAAAACCAGATCGAAGGATTTGCCAGGTTCAGAAAGTACCCTCTGAAGAAATAGGAGATCCCCCCCCCTCTTTTTACGGTGATCACACGAATCGCTTCCACGGTCTCCGTCTCCTGAACTTTTCGGATGAGCGTTCCGAACCCGAAGAGCAATAAAATAGCTCCTCCGATAATCCCAAGCACCAGGTGATTTTGGGGATTGGTAATGATCTGGGTGGCTCCGAAATAGGAGCCAACGACAATGGTAAGGTCACTGGAAAAGATGCCCAGCGCCAGGTAAACGCCATGCCTGACGCCATATTTAATGCTGGTCTGGACGAGAGCGATCATAGCCGGTCCAATGATGATGGCCACGGTAAGCCCCAGAAAAAAACCTTCAAACAGAGAGCGAATCATGGTTACAATGATACGAAAAAATAACTACTTTCGTAGGGCAACCTGATCCTATGAAACCCTTCATGACCCAAATAATCTGGACTTTTTTGATCATTATCTCTATCGTAATCCTGTTTGCCGTGGGATTTTTATTGTACGGTTCCTTTACGGAGTTCAAACCAGCCAGTGAAGTAGCACTGCAATTAAACGGAGGGAACAAAAACCCGCTCGATACGCAAACCGAATTCTCCTTTATTACCTGGAACCTGGGTTACGCAGGGTTGGGAAAGGAAATGGATTTTTTCTACGATGGGGGGAAGGGAGTCCGTCCTTCACGGGAAGATTTCGACCGGTATCTGGAAAAAATAGGATGGTTTATAAGGCAGCACGATACGGTAGATTTCATTCTGTTGCAGGAAATTGATACCTGTTCGAAAAGAAGTTATCACATAAATGAAGTTACCTGGATGGCAAGTCTGTTGCCGGAGTATTGTTTCTCGTTTGGAATCAACTACAATTCCCGGTTTATCCCGGTTCCTTTTTTCAACCCCATGGGAAGAGTAACTTCGGGAGTTGCCACCTTCTCCGTTTTTCGTCCCTTAACCGCAACCCGTGTTGGATTTGACAACACGATCTCATGGCCGAAGAGACTCTACTACTTCAAACGCTGCTTTGTCGTTACCCACTTCGGCTTGCCGGGGGACAAAGAGTTCCTCGTGGTGAATGTTCACAATTCGGCGTTTGATACCGGTGGTATTCTGCGCCAGCGGGAGATGGAAAACCTGAGCTCCTATCTGAGAAATGAGCATGAAAAAGGGAATTTTATCGTCGCAGGCGGGGACTGGAATGCCAATCCACCCGGATTTGAACCCGGACATATTACCACGGGTGACAGGATAAAAACAGATGAATTTACTTCACTGGATATCTTCTTCCCGGGATGGAAATTTGTCGCAGATCCTTTTTTGCCTACCAACAGAAATGTTGACAAACCTTATGAAATAGGAGTCACACCCACTACTATTCTCGATTTCTTCCTGGTTTCTCCAAACGTTGAAATTCTTGCAGTTTCCACTTTTCCTACCCTATTTGAAGAATCGGATCATCAGCCTGTCTATCTGAAAGTATCCCTGAATCCCATCCCATGATTCTGAAAGTACATGAACCTATTCCGCTGAGCGAACTCCTTCTCAAGGAGTTCCAACAGGCATCGCGGACCACCGTCAAAAAGCTGATTGCCCACGGAAATGTCAGGGTAAACGGGAAAATGGTGACGAATCCGGCAGGACAGGTGAACCCGGGAGATGTGGTGGAATATACCCGGCAGCCTGGTTCCAGAAGCAGGCTTAAATCTCCTTTCCGGATTTTCTTTGAGGATGAATATATGCTGGTTGTTGAAAAGCCGGTCGGAATCCTGACAGTCGGAGACATCGGCTCGGGAGGAACCTCCTTGTACAAGATGATGCTGGATTATGTGAAAGAAAGCTCCCGGGGGAAAGAACGCATTTTTGTCGTTCACCGCCTTGACAAGGAGGTTTCAGGATTGCTTGTTTTTGCGAAAAGCGAAAAGATCCAGGAGCAGATCAAAGCAGACTGGGAAAATACCCGGAAGTTATATTATGTGCTGGTTCAGGGAAATCCGCCAAAAGACAAAGGGACCCTGCGCAGTTGGCTGAAGGAAGGGAAAGACCAGCATGTTTTTTCCTCGGGATCACCGGAAGGGGCTAAGCTGGCGATCACACACTATCGTGTCACAGATAAAATCGCAGATTATGCGTTGCTGGAGGTTGAGTTGGAGACGGGTCGGAAAAATCAGATCCGGGTTCATCTGGCCGATATGGGTTGTCCGGTTGTGGGAGACCGACGTTATGGAGCGGTTGACCGGTTTGATCGGCGCATCCGGTTGCATGCCTTTTACCTAAGTCTGAACCACCCGGCCACAGGGGTTCCTCTTGAGTTTAAAAGTCCTATGCCCAAAGGCTTCCTGGTCTTGAAAGAAGAAAACGAAAAATACAAATAGAAAATTAACACTCTCGCTGGCGGATCGCCTCAAAAATAAGGATGGCTGCGGAGGTGGAAACATTCAGCGAATCGACTTTTCCGTGCATGGGTATTTTGATCAGCTCATCCGCCTGATCCAGCCAGAATCCGGACAATCCAAACGCTTCGGATCCCATTACGATGGCAGAACGGTCACTAAACTTGGTCTGATGATACGAGGCTTCAGCATTCAGGGAAGCCCCGTAAATGAATATTCTGTTCGCACGAAGCCAGTCTATGGTTTCCTTGGATGGTGCAACACTTACCTGATTTGTAAAAATAGTCCCCAGGCTGGCACGGATAGTATTGGGATTATAGAGATCCGTCTGGGGATCGCAAACGACCACTGCGGATACTCCCGCCGCATCGGCTGTTCGAAGAATTGCGCCGAGATTGCCCGGTTTTTCTACTGATTCAAGGATAAGCACCAGGGGATTTTCAGGCAAACGAAGATCCTGTAAGGTTTGTTGACGGTACCTGGCCAGGGCAATTAATCCGCCGCTCTCCTGGCGGTAAGCCAGACGGCTAAATACGGGATAGGAGATTTCAATCATTTCGCAGGGACTCTGAACATCCGGAAACAACCGATCCAGGTGATCCCCGGGGAAGATATCCGGACAATGAAACAAGGTAGTCAGCTCATATCCCGATTCAATAGCCAGGCTAATTTCCCTGATCCCTTCAATCACAAATAACTCCTGTTTCCTGCGTTCCCGCGGTTTATCCTGGAGCATCAGGACATTGCGGATCAACGGATTTTGAACACTTGTGATCACTTTTTTCATGGGATGAGATCCTCAGGAATTCCAGGCAAACTTAAAAATTATTTCTGCTTTTTTGGGCAGGGTATGAAAATTATTCCTACATTTGCGTATTCAAATACCTAAATTAATTATGGCAAAAGTCTTTTCACTTTCGGAGGCCTCTTCCATCGCCATTCACAGTATGGTATTGATTGCCCGTTCGGCAGGCGGGATCAATGTGGTCAAAATCACAGCACACACGGGATTTTCCAAAAACCATATTGCCAAGGTCCTTCAGCGGCTGGTGAAGAGTGACCTGTTGAAATCTGTTCGCGGCCCCTCGGGCGGATATTCCCTGAAGAAAGAACCGAAAGAATACAATCTGTTGGAGGTTTACCAGGCGATTGAGGGTCCGATTGAAGAAACTGATTGTCCGTTAGCCTATGAAGTCTGCAATTATGATCAGTGCATCATGGGAACGGTAATCAACAAAATGACTGCAGAATTCAAAAAGTTTTTGAAGGAGCAAACATTGGATAAATATCT
>JAZDGR010000034.1:0-6218 GCA_043806735.1 bacterium
ACATAACAGAGGTTGATGCCGATCAATAGCTTCTCCTTGATTTCGTAAGAGATTCCAAAATCGAGGTTAGCCGGAAGCGGCAGGGAGGTTGCCACTTTCTGATCGGGGAAGGTGCTTTGCATGGATGCCGGCACGGTGAACGTCGCATCTGCATCATCCACGACCATATTAATTTTTGAGCGGTAATCCACCCCGATGTTCAGCCCTTTGACCGGCCGGATCAGAATCCCACCGTTGAACCCAACGTTAAAGGCGTTACCTTTAATGTTGGCCTTGCCTTCCATACCATTCTGCCCCTCAAGAGGAAGTGCCTTGTTCAGTTCCACATTTCCGAAGGCGAAAACGAAACCCACCCCGAAACCGAACACATCTTTGATCTTATACGAAAAAGATGGCTGCACCGTGATGGCCTTGAATGCCAGGTCCTGGATCAGGAACCGTCCCTGCCATTCATCACCCCAGGAAAGTTTGTTGCCGTAAGGGGTATTCACGGCAAGCCCGATACTAAGGTCTTCAAAAGGTTTGAATCCAGCGTAGAAGTATAAAGGAGTGTTGAGGATCTTCTCTATGTTGTACTGGCCCATCACATCTTTAGGCTGAAAGGTTGTACGGGCCATCAGGAGGCTGACCCCGCCCGAGAAGCTGAACTTATCCTGCACAAAGGCTGCAGCACCCGGATTATAAAAGAAGCTGCTGGCATCGTAGGTCAGGGAGGTACCGATGAGGCCCATCCCGATGTTACGCATGCTATGCAAGCTCACCTGATATCCACCGCCGAAGGCTGTGGTCGCTGCCAGACAAATGCCCAGCAGCATTGCTGTAAATCTCCGCATAGTGTTCTTTTTTTGGTTAATAATTCTTGCAATATTATAAAAATAAATTTAAAATTCTTAATATGAATTTAAAATTAAGGCACCGAGGCATCAAGGCACCAAGGCACCAAGACACCAGGAAAATAGTCGTATCTTTGCGTCCAAATTCTTGTCGCGTGAAATTGCAGGTCGGAGACCGGGTAAAATTTTTAAACACCACTGGCGGGGGTATTGTAACGAAGGTCATTGACAGCAAGATGGTGATGGTATCCGATACCGATGGCTTTGAGATTCCTACCCTGATCAGCGAACTTGTGAGGATCGACGGGGAAGAACCGGGAGCCAGGTTTTTCGACGAACCTTTTGCAACGCCACCTTCCCCAGTTCACAAGGAAGAAATTCAGGAAGCCCAAATTCAGGATGAGAATAAGCCCGATTATCTCGACCCCCATATTGTGAGGAACCGGAAGTCGGAAGACGTTTTCCTGGCTTTTGTGCCCCATGACCAAAAATGGCTGATCACCGGCCTTGTGGATGTTTTTCTGATCAACAATACTTCCTACGACACGATATACAACCTGTTCCACAGAACTTCCCTGGGCCATTTTTCGGGAGTGGACTACGGTTCTGTATTTGCCGGATCCAGGCACCTGATTGATACCGTGAGCTGGGAAACCCTTACTCACTGGTGTGATGGCTCTCTCCAGCTTCTGTTTCACAAGGAACAACAGGAGCGCCTTTTGCCCCCTTTCAATTCAGAATTCCGGATCGATCCGAAAAAATTCCATAAGGAGGGAACATACCGTGAGTCTCCGCTGATCAAAGCCAAAGGGCTGGTTGTCAGGATTGTAGCTTTAGCAGGTTACCTGAAAGAAGAAGCTGTCCCGGTTTCCGAAAGCAAATCTCCGGGAAAAGAAAAAGAACCTGGCGAACAACCGCTGATTTACCGCTATTGGTCAGCCGACCGCGAAGCAGTGGTCGATCTTCATATTCACGAGTTGATCGAAGATCCGGGGAATCTTGAAAAATCCGAGACGTTGGATTTTCAGAAGAAGTTCTTCCTCCGATGCCTCGATTCGGCAATTGAACATCGTTTCCTGAAGGTGGTGTTCATTCATGGAGTGGGCAATGGAACTCTGCGCAACAGCCTGACCGATTTGTTGAAAAAAACAGAGGGCATCGAGTGGTTCGATGCCCCCATGTCAAACTATGGCGTGGGCGCCATTGAGGTACGGATACCTCACAATCTCTGATTACCGTCCAACCGAAACTTTCCGCGTATAAACCTTGTTCCCGGTGGTCAGTTGAAGAATGTAGACTCCCGGAACCAGGTTTGCAGCGTCGATCTCAACCTGGTGTTCACCTGCGGTTAAATGGCCCGGCTGATAGGTGCGGACCTTCTGGCCAAATGCGTTGAAAAGATTCAGTTCCACCTTCCCCGGATCGACCAGGAAGAAAAAAGCGGTCGTCACCCCGGCAGCAGGATTCGGATAGACCTGAAGAGCCCGGGTCTGGTCAAACAACTCTCTGGCAGAAACGATGTTCGCATTGAATTCAGTTAGTTCGTAGGCGCCGAAGTTTCCACCCTGTACGATTTCCGTTCCCTGGTCGTCCTGAAGTAGGTACAATCCATTCCCGTTGCTGCAGCAGATGCCGTTTCCACCGGCGTCGTAGATGGTATAGGTATAACACCCTTCCGACAGTATCTCAATGGTATCCCGATACACGATTCCCGGGGCAGCATATGGACCTCCATTGGCGACGACCGTTCCCTGGGCATCTTTCACATCCCAGGTAATATCCTGCGGATTGTTGTCTGTCTTCAGGAAAAGGTACAAGGTGAAGGTGGTAGCTTTGGCCTGGGCAATGAGAACATTCAAGGTATCGTTTTTCGGATATTCATCTGTGCTGTTGTTCGGATTATCGGAAAAGATCTTGAGGATATTGCTTGTCTCCGGTGTGAATGTATAATCGGGCAGGATTACCTGCGTTCTCTCCAACGGGCTAATACTTCCAGTCCAACTATGGCTGCTGACCGCTCCGTTGTTCACCTTATAGTTGATGTCAAACGACGTGATGGTGTTGTTCCCGTTGTTCCTCACGGTTACAACCGGAGCGACTACCCCGCTGCAGTTGGCGGAAGAAACATTCGTAACATCCAGTACCTGAAGATCCCTGTCGTAAGGAAGAGTGAGCGGATTGGTGGAGCTGTTTGCCGACTGAAGCACTTCTTTGGTGGTATTGTTCTGAATAAAACTTACCCCCGCAAGTTCATCAATATCGTAAACCTGATCAGGTTCAAAAGACCAGCTGGTCTCAATGATCTCATAATCTCCCGGCTCAAAGTCGGGAAGCTGGGTGCCGTTTTTGGTCGGCAGCATTTTTTTCATCACATGGTCAAAATTGGTCTCGCCGTTTGTGCCGGGAGGGTTCGTAAAATGGACGAGTTTCTCAATCACCACGTTGTGCGCGACCAGATTGCCACTGACCGTTTGCGTAGCTTCCGCAACCATGGTCAGGTACACGATATCCTGTGCCGGAGAAAGAGTATGTTGCAAGGAGATCTGAAAAGGAGAGGGCACGGTGGCACGGTTGGCTATCACCGACCACTGCAAAGAATTACCGCTTCCATTGTATACATTTCCGTCGACGACCGAATTGGGAACGGAATTCACGTTATAATAGGTTCGCCTGGCGTTATTGTCAACGGTATTGGCCAGGTACATCGGGTCGTTCCCGGGAGCCGGCCAATTCATATGGTAGAAAATAGCCGTGAATGTCGTAGGGTATTGCATCAGCCAGCCATGAATCTTGGCATTAGCCGTCACGCATGGCGCGCAGGTGGAAGAGGTGAACTCTTCCAATAATACCAGCCGCTGGGATTGCCCGTATGCAATCGACAGCTGGATAAAAAGCAGCGCAAAGAAAAGAGGTACTTTTTTCATGGGTTTGATTTTTAATTTTTTTCGATTGTAAAGATACTTATTTTCCCGAGATAGGTTGTACATTCGAGCTGAAAAAATCTTATCTTTGCAGCCAAACCAATTCTCGAACAAACCAACTGGTTGAGCTAGTATGAAAAAATTGTTACTCTCCGTTTATTTTCTAGCCATTATCGGCTTCATTGGCTATGCACAGAGTCTCTCCCTCTCCAAAGAAGGGTCGCCGGTACCGAACAATTCGAATGTCGTTTTCGCCGGATCGTATCTTGATCCCGAAATCGTGTCCGACGTTGATGTAACGAATAATTCAGGTTCCGCTATCAACGTGCTGGTGAAAAAGGTTGAAATATCCATACTTCCGGGTACGACCAACACGTTTTGCTGGGGATTGTGCTTCCCTCCCAATATTTATGTTTCACCCGAACCGATTCAGATCGCGGCTGGGGCCACCAATGATATTGATTTCTCAGGCCATTATTACCCGGCGGGCGTTGCAGGATTAAGCATTATCAGGTATGTCTTTTTCGATCAGCAGAATCCGTCTGATTCCGTGTGCTTCAATTCCCATTTCGATGCACTGGTTGGGATTGCAGACTTAGAGGGACGGGTTTTTCTTTCCAATGCCAGTCCGAATCCGGCCAATAACCAAACCTCATTTGGGTATTCACTTCCTGCAGACGTGAAAGCGACTGTCGTTTTCAGAAATGTGCTGGGTTCTCCGATCCAGGAAGTACCGGTTCCGGGAACTTCGGGAATCCTGAATGTACAAACAGGCGAGCTCTCCGAAGGAGTCTATTTCTATAGTCTGGTGGTTAACGGAAAAACCTATTCCACACGCAAACTGATCGTTTCGCACTAATTCAGTCCGAACGCTTTTTTTAGTTTGGCTACATAATCCAGTTTTTCCCAGGAAAAGAAGACCACTTTTTTCTGGTAGATCTCTTTCGCATTCCCATTCCCTTTTTTCGGTCTGGATCCTTTAACAGGGTAATAAACATCCACGGTCTTTTCGAAAGAATCCCTTCCGAAGTGGCCATAAGAGGCAGTTGGAAGAAATACGGGATTCTTTAATCCCAGCCGTTCGATGATCGCATAGGGCCGCATGTCGAAAACCTGGTTGATCTTCCGGGCGATTTCGCCGTCGGTCAGGAACCGGCCTTTTTTATCTTTTACCCTGGCAGTACCAAACGTATTGATGTATAACCCCACCGGCTGGGCCACCCCGATCGCATAGGCAACCTGGATCAGCGCCTGGTCGGCAATTCCAGCAGCCACCATGTTTTTTGCAATATGGCGAGCGGCATAGGCAGCAGATCGGTCTACCTTCGACGGATCTTTGCCCGAGAAAGCTCCTCCGCCGTGTGCGCCATGGCCTCCGTAAGTGTCGACGATGATCTTGCGTCCGGTCAATCCGGTATCTCCGTGAGGGCCACCGATCACAAACTTCCCGGTAGGATTGACAAAGAGTTTGAAATCGTTGGTAAAGAGCGTATTGATCCTTGAAGGCAGGGTCCTTTTCACCCGGGGGATCAGGATCTTCAGGATGTCTTCACGGATCTTGTCCTGCATTACCTTTTCAGCGTCCTTAACGGCTTTGGCCGAATTGTTCTTCGGCAGGTTGAATTCATCGTGCTGAGTGCTGATAACAATGGCATCAATCCGCTTCGGCAACCCGTTGTCGTCATATTCAACGGTAACCTGCGATTTGGAATCGGGACGAAGGTATTTCATCCGTTTCCCTTCGCGGCGAATGGCAGCTAGTTCTTGGAGCAGGATGTGGGCGAGTTCGCTGGAAAGGGGCATGAAATTATCCATCTCGCGGCAGGCGTACCCGAACATCATTCCCTGGTCGCCGGCACCCTGGTCTTCTTTCTTTTCCCTTACTACTCCCTGGTTGATGTCGGCCGATTGTTCATGGATCGTGGAGATGACACCGCAGGAATCGCAATCGAACCGGTATTCGGCTTTGGTATATCCAATGTCCCGGATCACCCTGCGGGCGGTCTCCTGGACATCGACCCAGCCCTCGGTGCGCACCTCTCCTCCGCACACCACTAGGCCGGTAGTTACAAATGTCTCACACGCCACTTTGGATTCAGGATCCCACCGTAAAAATTCATCAAGCAATGCATCCGATATCTGATCGGCCACTTTATCCGGATGTCCTTCAGAAACGGACTCCGAGGTAAACAAATATCCCATGATTAACTAATCTTTCCGGTTTTTAAAAGCGCAAAACTACGGTTTTTTTTAATACGTCTTACGTTCTCGTCAATTCCTGAAACACCTCTTCCAGCTTTTGTTCTTCTCGATGCAGCGAAAGCACGGTCAGACCGTTGTCGACAGCAAATTTGAACACCGCCGGACGGATATCAATGGATGGATCGGATTCCAGATGCCAGAGGCTGGATGACTCTAGTTTCTGTCCCCCCTCCCTTGTTGGGGAGGGGCCGGGGGAGGGGTA
>JAZDGR010000035.1:0-23827 GCA_043806735.1 bacterium
GATAACTATATATATATTTGCATCGATAATTAAAAGAAGGTCTTTATGCCAGATCAGATTAAACGACTTCTCGTTACTTTCGCGATCTTCATTGCCCTCTTTCTCTTTCTTCGCTATTTATTAATTCCAGACTCTTTTGGAGAATTGGGCCATTATCGGGCCAATGCCATTGATGATCATGCAGCAATGCCTTTAAAGTATGCCGGAAGAGATGCTTGCAAAAAGTGTCACGAAGATGTGGTTGAAGAGATTTCAAACGGTTTTCACAGCAATCTTTCCTGTGAAGGCTGTCACGGCCCCGCACTTCAACATGCTACCCTGTCCGATCAGGTAGATCCGGATAATTACCCTGATTCGCTCCGGCTGGTAAAGCCTGTCGAGCGGCAATCATGTGCAAGATGCCACAACCTGAATGCGGCCCGGTTTAAGCTTATCCCGGATTCGACCGATAACATGAAGATTAAAATGGTAAATGAAAAAGAGCACAACCATTTTATCAACAAAGAGACGAATGAAATTATCAGATGTGTTGAATGTCATTATCCACACTCGCCATGAACAGTAGTAAAGCAAAATCATCCCGTAGGGTTTTTCTCAAAACCGGAGTGGCCATTGCCGGAGGAATGGTTGCCTCCTCTGTGCTGAAACCTTTTAATGGGGTTCTTTTTGCTACGGAGAAACCCAAGGGGACAGGCCCCTGGTATGGCATCGGCATTGATATTGAGAAATGCATCGGTTGCGGGAACTGCGCAAGCTCCTGTAAACTGGAAAACAATGTCCCTCCACAACCGTTCTATTTCCGCAACTGGGTAGAACAGTATACCGTAAAAACCGACGGAACGGTAAAAGTAGAGTCGCCAAACGGAGGGATTGGCGGTTTTACACAATCAGTTCCTGACGAAGAGATCTTCAAGTCCTTTTTTGTTCCGAAAATGTGCAATCATTGCTATAAGTCTCCGTGTACACAGGTATGCCCGGTTGGCGCTGCTTTTGAAACACCTGATGGAGTCAACCTGATCGATAAAAGCTATTGCATCGGTTGCGGATACTGCATCCAGGCCTGTCCGTATGGATGCCGGTACCTGCATCCGGAAGAGCATGTGGCAGATAAGTGTACACTTTGCTATCATCGCATTAAAAAAGGATTGCTTCCCATTTGCTTTGAAGTGTGTCCGACTCATGCAAGGATCTTTGGAGATCTTCGCGATAAGAACGGGGAATTGGTTTTGTTCCTGAAGGAGCATACCTGCAGGGTGTTAAAACCTCATCTGAATACGGGTCCAAAGCTTTATTATAACGCCTTAAATGAGGAGGTGAGATAAAATGGAACATCATTTTCAACGTCTGTACGAAGTTCTGACCCAGGTGCAGGGATACATCTATCCCAATGAGCTTGAACTTTACTGGAGTGTGCTTATCGTCCAATATCCTTACATAACAGGATTGGTTGCGGGCGCCTTCATCTTGGCTTCATTGGAAAGGGTGTTCAAGGTGAAAGTTTTGCGCCCAACTTATCACCTGGCCTTGCTGACAGCCATGGCTTTTCTGGTTGTTGCCGTCATGCCGCTGGTAAGCCACCTTGGCAAACCGTTTCGGGCGTTCGAGATCATGACGACCCCGAATGCGGATTCTGCCATGGCCATCTTTGGATTCGTTTACCTCTGGTATCTGATGGTGGTTTTGGTACTGGAGATCTGGTTTGATTACCGAAAGGACATGATCTTATGGTCCAGGCAGACTACCAATCGATTCAAACGATTTCTCTATAAAATACTTACACTTGGCTCAACGGATATTTCGCCTAAAGCGCTCAGGTTTGATGACAAAGCAGGCTATGTCATAACAATCATCGGGATTCCTTCCGCTTTTCTCCTGCATGGGTACGTGGGATTTATCTTCGGTTCAATCAAGGCTAATCCGTGGTGGTCAACGGTGCTGATGCCCGTGATCTTTCTGTTCTCAGCCATGGTCTCCGGGATTGCACTGGTCATGTTTATCTACATGATTGTTTCCCGCATCCGGAAAATTAATGCCGATATCAACTGCCTTGATACCATCGCGAAATTCCTGTTTTATATTTTAATTATGGATTTCTCGTTGGAAGCTCTTGACCAGATCCATCGAATTTACGAGGCAGAGGAATCTTTTGAAATCCTCTCCCTGCTCGTCAACGGGAAATTATATATCAGCCTGTTCATTTTCCAGATCTTTCTGGGGACCATTATTCCATTGATCACACTCGCCGTTTTCCAGTTCTATAAGCCGGCAGAAAAAATCCGAAGAGTATTTTACTTTGTGATCAGCTGTCTTGTATTATTCGGAGTCTTTTATATGAGGTGGAATGTGGTCATCGGCGGACAGCTCTTTTCAAAGAGTTTTTATGGATTTACCGCATATAAAAACCAGTTTATCGGAGCCGAAGGATATCTGATGGCCTGGTTTTGGTTCATGGTCCCGTTCGGGATCCTGGCATTTTTCCTGTGGCTGCTCCCGCCCTGGAAAAAAGTAAAGGAAGAAGAAGATCTTCATGAAACTCCGGGACAGATACCTGTGCCGGAAATCACTCCTTGATCAAGACGAACTAACTGATCGTTTTCTTTTCTGAGTTACTGTTTTATAAATAGTAAAAGGAGGTTATATGTCAGATTCTGAGAAACAAGAACATCTGGATTCAAAAAGCATCCGGGAACAGTTAGAGCAACTGGAACTTCGTATCGGAAAGCTGGAGAAAAAAGTGGAAGTCATGGCATCGCATGATACCTTTTCGTATATGAACATGGAAGAGGTGATTGCTGAAAGAGGCCCTGCACCAATGAAATCAGAACAGGATGACGGATCATTGCTGGAATCAAAAATCGGTGAATACGGATTGGCCTGGCTTGGCAATATCGTACTGTTCTTTGGAATCATCTTTCTTACTCAGTACATCACCAATCTCCAAAGACCGTTTGCAGCTGCTGTCATGGGGCTTATTTCAGTAGCAGGAATTCTGTTTTTATCCCGTTCGCTTCAGAAGTCCTATTCTTATATGTCACGGATATTTGGTGTTTTTGCACAGCTGCTGCTTTTTTATGTGACGATCCGGCTGCATTTTTTTACCTTAAATCCGGTAATCCCCTGGAAAGGATTAGCCATCGTTTTACTCTTGCTCGTGATTGGCATCCAGGTATACCTCTTCATCCGAAGAAAATCAGAATTTTATGCTGGACTTGCCCTGATCATGTCTGTCACTGTTGCAATCATCAGTGATACGACTCATGTGATGTTGCTGGTTGTAACGTTGAGTGCGGCCGGAACCACTTTTTTATTTTACAGGTATAGCTGGTACAGAATTCTCATCATCTCCATTTTGCTGACCTATCTGACATTCTTTTTCTGGATCCTGAATAATCCCTTGATCGGCCACGCCATGAAAGCAGTTACAGCTCATCAATATACCTATATCTATCTGACGGCTTGTGCTACAATATTTTCCATGGTCACATTAATTCGTCAGAATGGATTGTATCCGGATCACGTGGTTCTTTCATCAATTCTATTGAATGGTTTTAGTTTTTCAGCCCTTCTCTGGCTATGGGTTATGGTGTTTTTTCCGAAAGATTACATTTGGTTGTTCCTGTCCATTGCCGTATTCTGCATTCCATTTTCGATTGTACTGAAAAAGTTTTCTCCCTGGAAGTATTCACCCGCCTTATATGCTTTATATGGATTCGTAGCGATCAGCATTACCATTTATGGGTTGTATAATTTCCCGCGGGCATATCTTTTGCTCTCCATACAAAGTTTCCTGGTCATTTCCATTGCCCTCTGGTACAGGTCCAGGATCATTGTCGTTATGAATGTATTTTTATTCCTCATGATTCTCACCTCATACTTATTAACAGCCAAATCCAGCGATTTGATCAATTTTTCATTTCCGGTAGTGGCTTTCTTTTCCGCCCGCCTGATCAACTGGCAGAAAGAGCGGCTCAACCTGCAAACCGAATTAATCCGGAATACCTACCTGATTACCTTATTTCTGACGATGCTTTATGCTCTGTTTAAAGCAGTTCCGGGGCCCTATGTCACCCTCTCATGGACCTTGGCAGGATTGCTGTTCTTCGCCCTGAGCATCCTTCTACGCAATATTAAATACCGCTGGATGGCATTGGCTAGCGTCATCGCAACGGCCTTGTATCTGTTTATCGTGGATCTGGCAAACGTGGAGATCATTTACCGCATTATGACTTTTCTCTTCCTCGCGATAATCTCCATCGGGATCTCATTTTATTATGTGAAAAAGTTGAAGAAACGGAAAGACACTCAGGTCTAATCCGAGATTTAAGTGTTCGGAAGTACCCATCCTCCTTTGGCTTGGCTATAACCCTGTGTTGCGATTTCAACTATTTTGTTTAAGCGCTCTTCTCCCGATTATATTAATCCAGATTACTAAGCCGATAACATACATTACATGCAACCAAACACCGGTTAAAAGGACTAATAGGGTGTACACCATCCACAAAGGAGCGTCCGTGTCACCAAGTCCACGGGTCGGTTTCGGTTCAATCACCAAAGGCTGCCCCCAGTTGATTTCCTGATTTTTTTCTATAGTTCCAAATTTCTCATGATCAAGAATTTTGGCGATTACGAGTAAATTTCCTGCAGTATCTCCGGGCATTTTCTTGGGAAATTCCACAGCGCAGGTTCCTGATAAATCTGTCTCTTCGCCTCCAAACCGGTATAAACTGAATAAACGATTGATATAGAATTCAACGGGTACTGCTGAAATGAACGTTTTTTCTCCTGATTCATCAAACTGATAAACCTGTGCGATTACAGTCTTGACGGAATCTATTTCGGAAAATGAAATTTCCAGAATTACATCAGTGATCTCCAGGGTGGAGGAAGCTTCCACATATTTCTCACTTCCTTTATAAAGAATTTCGAATGTGCAGGTTTCATCCTGGTTCCTGGGAAGTGATTTAGACGGATTGATATCTAAGTTTGCTTTGCCGTGATTGTCGGTAAAAATATCCCCGAGGAAAATCTTGTCAGGTCCATTCAGCGCAAATATCTGAAGATTTGCATTTTCAATACTCACGCGCTGGCCCTCTTCCCGTGCGGTAAGCGAAACGACAATCTGTTTTGTTCCGTCACCGAATTTAATATAGCTTGTGACAAGACGTGGAGCGATCAGTTCCACCTCTTGGGTTATGCCTGATGAGCAACAGATTATCAGTGATAAAAGGAGAATCGGATATCTCTTTTTTAGATCCATAACCTTACAATTTATCTGAAATAAATTCTTTCTTTTCATGGGTTTCTGATATATCAGCTACAGGGATGATTGGCATAAACTTGATGAAAATCATAAAGAACAGACAAAATACTGCAAAGCCTCCGGCAGTCAAAGACCATTCAACCCAGGTCGCATGATAGCTTGCGTATTCGGGCCTGATATCCTGAAGCGGCAGGAGAGGAGTTTCCAGCGTAGGAACAATAATCAGGTATCTTTTGACCCACATTCCAACCACGGCAATCACGGAGCCGATGGTGATGGTATTTATACTTCGGAACCAGGGAATGCCTACAAAAATTATCGGCGCCAGGACTCCGATAACTGTAGCAAAATAAAACCATCCTGCATAGGCGTTGAAGTCGAACAATTTATAGACTACTTCCAATTCCCAGGTCTCAGATCCGTACCAAACAGTCAGGTATTCACTAAAGGTGAAATATCCGTATAATGCAGCAAGAACCAGCAAAATAGTCCCAACATATTTGAAGTGCTTCTCCGTAATGTACTCCTGGAGATGGTAATATTTACGAAAAATCCACATGGCAATGATCAATACGGCCGTGCCGGAGAAAACGGCTGCGACGACAAAATAAGGAGCAAAAATGGTACTGTGCCATCCCGGGCGGATGGTCATCCCGAATATCCAGGCCAATACTGAGTGAACTATGATGGCTAAGGGGATGATCAATGCCGACATGATTGTCATGGCTCTTTCCAGAAGGTTCCGTTGCTTGGGCAGGTCAATATAGGTTGCTGCCAGTTTTCGGTAAAAATACTTTTGCCACTTAGGGATCTTTAATACGGTGTTGTCCCTCAGAAGGGCATAATCCCGAATCAAGGCCAGATATAGGAAGAGAATGCTGCAGGAAAGATAGGTGAAAATCGCGATCACATCCCAAACGATTGGAGACTGAATCCGGCCGTAAATAAAAATATTCAAGATCCGGTCCAAATGCCCCATACTAAGCAATATAAAGGCTGGACCAATAATCACTGAAATGACAGTAATCATTTCGGCGATCCGGATGATAGGTTTTCTCCATTCCACATGAAGCAAATGAAGAATTCCCGAAATCATGGCTCCTGCATAGCTGATCCCGATAAAAAAGATAAAATTGACATCATAAATTCCCCAGACCACATAATCTCTCATCCCGGTCACAACCTGCCCCTTGGTCATCTGAAGAATAAACGCATAAACCGCAAGCAGAACAACCAGGAAAAACAAGATAAACAAGATCTTGCTGAATATAGAAGGTTTATCGTATCTCGATATGATCTCTACGAGTTTTTTCTCTGCAAGTTCATGATTGACCATAACAGAAAATTTAAAAATTAAACTTCTTCAGATGCGCTCTTTTCACTTCGTAAGCTTTTTTGATATCCTCCGGAATGTTCTCGAACCCTTCCTCAACCGGGAACATTCTGTCGACGGGAGGTAGGTAATAAACATTGGGTCGGGTTCCGAGCTCTTCCATGTACCGGAAAGCGGATTTATTCTTTACAAGTTCACTGAAACGGTAGGAGTCAACCCCGTTGGTAACTACATCCTCATTTTTGTCACCAAAGAAAATTACTCCGTTCGGACAGGCAGTGATACAGTCGGGCAGGATTCCTCTTTCAAAGGCGTCAGGACAAAAATCACATTTCCCTACGGTTCCCATTTGCTGAGGGACACTAGACTCAGGAGAGTATTTAGCTTCTACTTTTATGTCGGGGGCTTTCCAGTTAAATACCCGGGAGGAATAGGGGCAAGCAGCCATGCAGAATTTACACCCGATACAGCGCTGGTTATCGATCAGTACAACCCCGTCTTCCCGTTTAAAGGTCGCTCCAACCGGACAAACATTCACACAGGCAGGGGTGGCACAATGAAAGCAGGGTTTTGGCATCCAGTAGGGGGTGAGATCCTCGGAATCCTGCATGAGAAATACCTTAATCCATTCGGCGCCTGGCGGCAGAAAATGCATCTTGTTACAGGCTCCGACACATTGCCTGGCATTCCTGCACCGGGAAAGATCAATCACCATGACAAAACTGCGTCCGGGAATCCCTTTTCGGACCTCTGCGGAACCGGGAACATCACAACAAAGAGCATGTCCCCTGTCTACTTCCATCAGTTTCCCATCCGGGGAAAGTACTTTGATTTTATCACCCGTCTCCTTGGCATCCAGTTTTGTACAGGAAGCCAGCGCACCTCCTCCAAGAACGGTCCCTGCGGCAAGGGTAAGGCTTTTTTTCAGGAAATGCCTTCGGGATGTATTTCCTTTATTTTTTGGCTTCATGATTTAATTCCTTTAATAGTTAATATACTTATATAAGCATATACAAAAATAGATAAATATTTTTCAATTGAGGAGGTTTCTCTACTTTTATAGCTCCGATTATCACACATATGTTCAAACAGGCTGCGGTTTGTCTGGGAATGTTTTTTTTTCTTATTGCCAATACGTTGGCTTCCGGCTGGAATGGGGATTCTCTTGCACGGTCTATACCTGCCTGGGTCACTGGAACACCCAGTGAGTTCGCCACCTACCTGAAAGAGAACTTTTTGTCTGAAGAAGAACGGGTGAGGGCCTTATATACATGGCTTGGATATTCCATCTCTTATGATCTTTCACTGATCGGGGAATCACTTCAGTATGAAAACATGGAGGAGTTTATTCTGTATACCCTGAAGACTAAAAAAGCAGTATGTCAGGGATACGCAGAGGTCTTCACGGCTGTTTGTAACAGCATGGACATCAAAGCGCTAACAGTACATGGCTACAATCGGATTGACGGAAATATCCGGACCGATCCGGGACATGCCTGGAATCTGGCGAAAATAGATGGGAAGTGGGCTCTCTTTGATCCCACCTGGGGAAGCGGTTACCTCGATGACGGTAAATATCGCCGCAGCTTTTCCTATTCTTATTTCATGACTCCTCCTGATACGCTTCTGGAAACCCATATGCCGTTGGATCCGATATGGCAACTGAAGGACTATCCGGTTACCCATGATCAGTACCTGGATGGGAAAACCCGGGGATCGGTTTATTACAATTACTCCGACAGCCTTGATCTGTATTTTTCACAAGATGAAATTGAACGGGCAGAGAATTCGCTACGCCGAGCCTGGCTGGATCATGCCGATCAAAGAACACTGAGCCGGATCTACCAGAAATTCTGTACCTATGTGGAAAATATCGAGTGCAACGAACAGATTACCAGATACAACGAGGCCTCAACATTGTTGCAATCGGCCATTGATAAATACAACGAATATCAGGATAAGAGAACCCGGAGAAATAGTGATCCTGCCCAACAGAAAGCTAATCTTGCCTCTACCCGTGCCTTGGTGAACCAGGCAGTCCAAAAATCGGACGACATATCCCCATGCAGATCACTTCTGAAACAGGAAATCCAGAGGTTAATCAGGCAAATCCAGGAAGTAGACACCGCGATTAAAAGCGCGCAGAAATAGTTTGGGCTTTGACAAATCGTGCCCTAGTTAAGCAGATCTCCCATCCTGAATTTTGACGGGCAAACTTCCCCCTATTTTCCTCCCGATGACAATGGAGCAGTCGGGCCAAATCACTACATGCAAACCATAAACAAAGTCTATGCGATCTGTGATAAAGCAGGTACACTGGTAGCCGGACCTACCGCAATGAATTTACTCTTTGGAAATGTTCCTGGAGCAAACAGAAACGACGGCGATCCTATCATCCTGTACGATGAAGAAGCTGACCGTTGGCTGGTAACTGAATTTTCCATTCCCAATTCAGGGCCGAACTATTTACTGATGGCTGTATCGGAAACCAATGACCCGACGGGCGCCTGGCATCAGTATTCATTCCAAGTGGATGCGATGCCCGATTACCCAAAATACGGGATCTGGCAGGATGGGTATTATGTGGGTGTCAACAATCCTTATCCGGCAGGGGATGATATCTTTGTCATGGAACGGGCACCCATGCTGGTGGGAGGGACCCGCCCAAATGGTCGGATTTAACAATCCCTGGCGACCCGCATCTTCCGATGGTTTTATGTGTGTTCCCCCGCTGGATAATGATGGCACTTTTGCTCCTGCAGGTTTGCCCGGACTCTTTATCGCATTTAACGACGATGCACTTGGCGGCGGATCCGATCAGTTGTGGATCTATGAGTTGGACGTTGACTGGTCCAGCCGGGTACAGGACAAAAACTGGATGGGATACCTCAGGTAGTGATGAACGTACCTCAATACAGAAACTTCGGTTCCTATCAAACGATCGTTTGCTGCCACACGGTGAATGTCGACGGAAGCGGTCACGCTGGTGTACGCTGGTATGAGTTACGAAGAACTACTGACAATTGGTCAGTTCGTCAGCAGGGAACCTATGCTCCTGATGCAGAGAGCCGATGGATGGGAAGTATCATGATGAATGAAAGTAATAAAATTGCCTTGGGCTATTCGGTATCAAGTTCAACTGTCTACCCAAGCATCCGGTATTGCGGACAATCTCATATCGAAAATGCGACCGCTTCAGGCATCATGGACATTCCCGAAGATACAATCTTTGTCGGTACAAATTCCCAATCGTACTATAACAGGTGGGGAGATTACTCGCTCATGTCAATCGATCCGTAGGATGTTGAAACATTCTGGTATACAAATCAATATGTCGGATCCGGGAGTAGCCGTAAGACGCGGATCGCCTCATTTCAGTTCATCACCGGACCATCTGTTACCACACTGGCTGCTTTAAACATCACAGATACATCAGCCACTCTGAATGGAACGGTCAATCCACTGGGGGATTCCACCACCTACTATTTCAAATACGGAACTTCCTTTACCGCACTTAACGATTCCACGGATGCTCAATCAGCCGGTTCAGGAACAAACCCAATCGATGTCAGTGCGGATATATCAGGGCTTTCCAACAGCCAGATTTATTACTTTAGACTGGTAGCAGAGAACTCCTCCGGCTCGAATGCCGGATCCACTCTCAACTTTACGACAGGTGCAACTCCCTCACTGGCTGTGGTTCCTCCTAATCAGGATGTAACAGCATCTGCAGGGAACACCGAATTTTATGTTACCGTCAATACAGACTGGACGGCTGCCAGTGATGCTTCCTGGTGTATTGTTACCCCATCGGGAATCAACAACGATACAATCTTTGCTACCTATGAAGAGAATGGAACTGGGAATGTCCGTATAGCCAACATCACGGTCTCCGGAACGGGCGTTTCTCCGCAGGGGGGTCACCGTAACCCAGGCTTCCTATCCCGTTGACGCAAATGAGTTAACCGGCACCGGGCTCTGGATCTATCCAAATCCCAACGGGGGCTCTTTCAGGATTGTACCCGCAAAGGATGAGCCCGGCAAACTGGATGTCACGATTCAGGACCTCAACGGGGTTATCATACTGAAGCAGGAGTTTATGGGAGGGAAGGAGTTTCAGATCGACCTGTCTGGTGCGCCGCAGGGACTTTACCATATCATTGTGAAAACCGAACAGAATATCCTGGTAAAGAAGCTGGTAATTATCAGGTAGTTGAAAAACAACCGCCAAGGTTACCCGAAGCGGTTCTCTTTTTTGACTTGATACTTCTAACTTCCCGTTCTGACTTCGTACTTTGAACCGTGACCCCGCTGGGACTCGAACCCAGGACCCCAGCCTTAAAAGGGCTATGCTCTACCGACTGAGCTACGGAGTCAGCCTCCATTTGAGCGTGCAAAAGTACAATTCTTAATTTTAAATTCAAAATCAAACCAACATCCCGGAATCTCCTAACCCCTCCCGAATAACAACCGGTTCATCGCCAGTACAATTAACCACCGTGGAGGGGATGATGCCCCCAGGTCCCGAATCGATAACGATATCCACCAGATGATTGAACCTTTCATGAATTTCCTCAGGATCGGTGGGGTATTCAAGGAACTCATCATCCTGGTGAACCGAGGTGGTCATAATAGGATTACCCAGCATTTCAACAATTTCCAGAGGAACTTTGTGATTCGGATTCCGGATCCCGACCGTTTTCTTTTTGCTCTGGAATATTCTCGGAACGTTGTTGTTGGCATTCAGGATAAAGGTGTAAGGCCCCGGAAGAACCCGCCGCATAATTTTATACAGATGGTTGCTGATGGGCCGGGTATAATCTGAAAGGTGCCCTAAAGAGCTGCAGATCAATGAGAAGTTTGCCTTTTCCAGCTTGATCCCTTTGATCCTCGCTACCCGCTCAACCGCCCTGGTCTGCCTGATATCGCACCCTATGGCATAGACTGTATCGGTTGGATAGATAATAACCCCACCGCTGCGAAGACATTCTAGCACAATCTTCAGTTGCCTCTCCCCGGGATTCTCCGGATGCACCCTAAGCAACATATGCGACAAATTCTGATTTTACTTCGCGAAGATACAATGATTCCAATTTATGGCAATCCATGGCAATAAATGGCAATAAAAAAAGGGTAAGGCCATTATATCGCACTGCTCAACCATCGTACCCTTGCTTCCTTCCGAACCTGGGGGAGTTGGATGGGAGCTAGTCGTATAAGGCTTACCCGCTGCAAAGGTAAAAAAAAAAAGCTCGATGAAATCCCGATCCGATTTTTTCGTATGTTTGCTGATATCGAAACCAAAAAAACAGTAGTATGGAAGAAAAAAAGAAATCCGTTGCCATGCATGGCATTACCTACGGAGCCATTACGGCAGTTGTCGTTATTGTGGTCAGCCTGTTGCTGTACATTCTGGATCAGAACCTCAACAGAAGTGTGAACTGGATCACATTCCTGTTCCTGATTGCAGGGATTGTCTGGGGCCAGTTCGAATACAGAAACAAAGTCCTCGGAGGATATATTGCATATGGAAAAGCGTTCTCGGCGGGCTTCATGATTGCCCTGTTTTCCGGCATTTTCCTGATTCTCTACAATTTTATCTTTTTCCAATTCATCGCGCCTGGCACCATCAATGAGATCCTTGAAATGCAAAGACAAACCATTGTAGAAACCAATCCCCAGTTTACCGATGAACAGGTGGAACAGGCCATGGACATCTTCAGCCGGTTTTCTTCTCCGGTGATGCTTATCATCTTCGGATTCATTTCCCAGCTTATCATCGGCGCAATCGTGTGCCTGATCACATCTATCTTTGTTAAAAAAGAGGATCAATCACAGACTTCGACAATTTAATCCCTAGCTGGATGGATATTTCTCTTGTCGTCCCTCTGCTGAATGAAGCCGAATCATTGCCGGAGCTTTACGATTGGATTGCACGTGTGATGACAGAACATGGGTATACCTACGAAATCATTTTTATTGACGATGGAAGCCGAGACCACTCATGGGAATCCATTAAAGGTTTATCCGAAACCAATCCGTCCGTCAAAGGGATCAAGTTTCGCCGGAATTACGGAAAAGCAGCTGCTTTGAATGTCGGTTTCGCAGCGGCTTCCGGCGATGTCGTCATTACAATGGATGCCGATCTCCAGGATAGTCCAGAAGAGATCCCCGAACTCCGACGTATGATCCTTGAGGAGAACTTTGACCTGGTATCAGGCTGGAAAAAAAAAGACACGATCCGGTCTCCAAGACTCTCCCCACCAGGTTCTTCAACTGGACCACACGGAGGATGTCGGGAATCCGCCTTCATGACTTTAACTGCGGACTCAAAGCTTACCGTAACGCGGTGGTGAAAAGCCTTGAGGTGTACGGAGAAATGCACCGGTATATCCCGGTAATCGCCAAATGGGCCGGGTTCACACGGATAGGAGAGAAGGTAGTTCAGCATCAAAAACGGAAATACGGAAAAACGAAATACGGTCCCGACCGCTTTTTAAAAGGGTACCTCGACCTGCTTGCCATCTCCTTCGCTTCTCGTTTCGGGAAACGTCCCATGCATTTTTTTGGCCTATGGGGTACCTTGATTTTTTTGGCCGGCTTCGTCATTGCCGGTTACCTGGCCTATGAACGGATCTTTTTCTCTGGATACAAAATGACAGACCGTCCGCTCTTTTATTTTGGATTGCTTGCCATGATCCTGGGAACTCAGCTTTTTGTTGCCGGATTCCTTGGGGAGATGATATCCCGAAGTTCGCACGACCGGAACGCGTATCTGGTAGAACAAAAGCTTCATCTGCCATAACCGCGAACAGGGTAATGAAGACTCCCGGAACAGTAGTGATTATCGGTTCGGCCCACCCGCTGAGGGGTGGGCTTGCCGCTTATAATGAGCGGTTGGCAAGAGAATTTCAGGACGGAGGAGCTTCCGTGACCATTTACTCCTTCAGGTTGCAATACCCTTCCATCCTTTTTCCCGGTAAAACGCAATATTCCACAGAACCGACTCCCAATGGGATTGACATCAAGACTGTGATCAATTCAGTCAACCCAATCAACTGGATCAGGGTTGGCAGGGAGATCAGAAAGCTAAAACCCGACCTGGTCATTGTAAAATTCTGGATTCCCTTTATGGCTCCATGCCTGGGGACCATCTGCCGGATCATCCGGAAAAACAGACATTCCCGGATCATCAGCATCCTCGATAACATCATTCCCCATGAAAAACGACCGGGCGACAAAGTTTTAGCGAAATATTTTGTCAATTCGGTCGATGGATTCGTTACTATGTCGCGTTCCGTATTGGAGGAGTTGTCTCTATTTGACCGGGATAAACCGAAAGTTTTCTGCCCTCATCCGCTCTATGATCACTTTGGCGATCTCATTTCCAAAATGGATGCAAAGCGGGCGCTTGAACTGGACGAATCCTGGAATTTTATCCTCTTTTTTGGTTTCATCCGCGAATACAAGGGGCTTGATCTCCTGCTGAAAGCATTTGCTGACCCGCGTTTCCGGGATATGAAAGTGAAATTACTGGTCGCAGGAGAATTTTATTGCGATCCGAAACCATATCTTGATCTAATCAACCAGATTGGCTTGAACGAATTCGTGGTTCTTAGCAACGAGTTTATCCCCGACAGTGCAGTGGCTAACTACTTTTGTGCTGCTGATGTGGTGGTTCAGCCTTATAAAAGCGCTACTCAGAGCGGAGTTACCCAGATTGCATACCATTTTAATAAACCGATGATCATCACAAATGTGGGCGGACTATCCGAGTTTGTCCCGGATGGGAGAGCCGGATATGTAGTGAAACCCGATCCGGAAGAAATTGCCTCTGCAATTCTGCAGTTTTACAGTGAGAACAGGGAGAAAGAGTTTTCAGCTGAGGTGGCAGCAGAGAAAGAAAAATATTCCTGGAGCAAAATGCTGCAGGCCATTGAAGAGACGTGGGACGAGGGACGTGAGACGTAGGACGTAAGATGTAAGACGTAAGAGAATATGAGAGTATGAGCGTTTCCCTTAATGACTTTAATGACCATAATTACTTTAATGACTTAAGTGACCATCATGACGAATGACCAAATAATCCGAAGCAAAGCCCCCCTCCGCCTGGGACTTGCAGGAGGGGGTACCGATGTGGCACCTTTCTCCGATTTGTACGGAGGTGCCATTTTGAATGCGACCATCAGCATGTATGCCAGAACCACCATCCTGCCCCGCCGGGATGGCAAGATTGTTTTCAATGTGCTGGATAAACAACTGGTCCGTGAATTTCCGGAAACAGATCAACTTCCTATTGACGGGGAGCTGGATCTGATCAAAGGCATCTATAACCGCATCGTCCGAGACTTCACCCATGAACCTCTCTCCTTTGAATTGTCAACTTATGTGGATGCGCCTCCAGGGTCGGGCCTGGGCACTTCGTCAACCCTTGTTGTAGCCATCCTGGGAGCTTTTGCCGAATGGCTGAATCTTCCGTTGGGAGAGTATGACCTGGCCCATCTGGCGTTTGAGATTGAACGTATCGATTTACAGATGGCCGGAGGGAAACAGGATCAATATGCTGCCACCTTTGGCGGTGTCAACTTCATGGAGTTTTACAAAGAAGACAAAGTGATAGTTAACCCACTAAGGATCAGAGAGAAATATCTTGACGAACTGGCGCACAACCTGATCCTTTATCATACGGAAACAAGCCGCCTTTCCAGTACCATCATTGAGGAGCAACGTAAAAATGTTCTGGCCGGGGACGAACAATCCCTCGAGGCCATGCATAAACTCAAGGAACAATCGGTGATGATGAAGGAGGCAATGTTAAAAGGGGAGTTGGACCGGATTGGAGAGATCCTGGATTTTGGCTGGAAATTCAAGAAAAAGATGGCACGGGGGATTTCAAATCCCAAACTGGATGAGATATACAAAACGGCCATGAAGAACGGGGCGCTTGGAGGGAAAGTTTCGGGAGCCGGTGGTGGCGGGTTTATGTTCTTCTACTGTCCCGGAAACACACGCTCAAGGGTGATCGAAGCGTTGCAACAATTCGGTGGCCAGACGAAACGCTATGAATTCACAAACAAAGGTTTAACGACGTGGACGATATGAAAAACTTTTTGGAATTGGCAAAAAAACGATACTCGGTTCGCAATTATTCCGATAAACCTGTAGAAGAGGAAAAACTGAACTACATTCTTGAGTGCGGGCGGGTAGCACCTTCTGCCGCCAACTACCAGCCATGGCGCATCCTGGTAATACGGGATGCATCGCTCCGGGAAAGAATCTATACCACTTACAATCGGGATTGGTTCCGCCGGGCGCCTGTAATTCTGGTCTTCTGCGGGGATCATCAGCAAGGATGGAAGCGTTCCGACGGGAAAGACCATACCGATATCGATGTATCCATTATTGTCGATCATATCACGCTGGCTGCTGCCGAGCAGGACCTTGGCACCTGCTGGATTTGTAACTTCAATGCCGTGAAATGCAGGGAAATTCTCGATCTGCCGCCTCATGTAGAGCCCATAGCCTATCTGCCCGTTGGTTATCCCGCAAAGGAGCCGGACGATCCGAGCCGTCACTTGGCCCGGAAAAAACTGGAGGAAATCATACAGGTTTATTAAGGCAGGAATGCGGGACTGAAACATGCAGAATAAAACAGTATTTTTGCGCCAAATCTGCCATCTATGAGAATCACAGAATCGATTAAACAAAGTATCGAAGTCAAGCAAAAGATTCTTTCCAATCCTGCCCTGATTGAGCTTATCCGGGAAGTGGCTGCCCATTGTGCAGAATCCTTTTGCAACGGGAATAAAGTCCTGTTTTGCGGGAACGGGGGAAGTGCTGCCGACGCTCAGCATCTGGCTGCCGAGTTTTCGGGAAGGTTTTATTACGATCGCCCGCCTTTGCCATCAGAAGCCCTCCACGTAAATACCTCTTATCTGACTGCTGTTGCCAACGATTACTCATACGACGAGGTTTATTCACGGATTATCAAAGGAACAGGCAGAGAAGGGGACGTGCTGATCGGGATCTCTACATCAGGGAATTCCCAAAATATCATCAACGCCTTGAAGGTTGCCAACGAGCTGGGAATGATCACGATAGGGATGACCGGGGAAACCGGTGGAAAAATGAAAGACCATTGCGATTATTTGATCAATGTACCCTCTACGGATACACCCCGCATCCAGGAATCCCACATCATGATCGGACATATCATCTGTGAACTGGTAGAAACAGCCCTATTCCCGAAAGAAGAAATGCAGGAAGGAAAGAATGCATGATAGCCTGATAATTTGGAAGCAATAATACTAGCCGGAGGATCTGGGACACGACTTCAGAAAGTCGTCAACGATCTTCCGAAGTCAATGGCTCCTGTAAACGGGCGTCCTTTTCTTGAATATTTACTTGATTATCTTGTCACCCAGGATGTTACGGAGGTGGTGCTCTCAGTCGGTTATTTGCGAACTGCGATCATGGACCACTTCGGAACAGGATACCGGAACCTAAGGATTCAATATTCCATTGAGGAAGAACCGTTCGGAACCGGGGGAGGGATCAGGTTGGCACTATGGAAAGTAACAGGAGACCGGGCTTTTGCTATGAACGGAGATAGCCTGTTCCGGGTGGATCTTCACCGGATGATGGACCGGCATCTGAAAAATAAAGCAGATCTCACTATCGCCCTCAGAGAACTTAAGGAGACAGGACGTTACGGCCAGGTAACCATGAACCGCAGTCGCCGCATTTCAGGTTTTTTAGAGAAACAAGAGGATGGAGGGAAAGGGTACATCAACGGCGGTGTTTATATCATTGAAAAGGGATTTTTAATGGATCCGGTATTTCGCGGCAAGTTTTCCATCGAGAAGGATTGTTTTGAACCCTTTTATACGACCTCCCGGATGTTCGGCTTCCCATCGGAAGAATATTTTCTTGATATTGGGATTCCCGAAGATTATCAACGCGCACAAGATGAATTTAAGCAATTTGAGATTCGATAATAGCTGGACTCTTTTCCTCGACCGTGATGGAGTGATCAACCGGAGGATTATCGGAGGATATGTCAGGCATTGGGATCAATTTGAGTTTTTACCCGGGGTTTTAAATGCGCTGGGTGTTCTTTCCGGGATCTTTGGAAAAATCATTGTGGTCAGTAACCAGCAGGGAGTTGGGAAGCAACTTATGAGGGAATCAGAACTTGACCTCATCCATGAGAAACTAATAATAAAAGCGGAACAAGAGGGTGGCAGGATTGACGCAGTCTACTTCTCTCCTCATCTGGAAAGGGAAGGATCCGTGATGCGAAAACCCAAGGTAGGAATGGCTTTGAAAGCCCGCTGGGAACATCCCGGGATTCAATTTAAAAAATCGGTCATGGCAGGTGATTCGCTTTCCGATATGCTGTTCGGGAAACGGTTAGGGATGATTACAGTATTGATCTCCACATCAAAATCCGACCTCCGGAAAGGACATAAGCTCATCGACTACACCTTCCATGATCTTGCAACGTTTGCCACCACTCTAGTGGACCTACAGTCCACAGTTCTCGGTCCACAGTCCGCAAACACTACTGCACCCTCCTCACCACCTTCTCCATGACCCCCACGCTGATCCTCTCTATATTTCTCTCCTACACTGCGTTGCTTTTTTTCATCACCTGGCTGACTGCGCGCCGGGCGACAAACCGCACGTTTTTTATCGGGAACAAAGAATCCCCATGGGTCGTTGTTGCATACGGTATGATCGGAGCTTCACTTTCGGGAGTAACTTTTATGTCGGTCCCCGGTTGGGTAGGGGATACCCAGTTCTCCTACATGGCTGTCGTATTCGGTTACCTGATGGGGTATGCTGTCATCGCGCTCGTTTTGCTACCGCTTTATTACCGTCTCAATCTAACCTCCATCTACTCATATCTCGAAGGCCGGTTTGGATTTTGGTCCTATAAGACCGGCGCGTTCTATTTCATTCTTTCCCGGGTCATCGGGGCGTCGTTCCGCATGTTTCTCGTCGTAAATGTCCTCCAGATTTTTGTGTTTGATGCATGGAATTTCCCCTTTTGGGTTACAACGCTGATTTTTATCATCCTGATCCTCCTCTATACCTTCAAAGGTGGCATCAAAACCATCATCTGGACCGACACGGTGCAAACCACCTTTATGCTTTTGGCTCTGGTTTTGTCAATCTATTTGATTATGAAGAATATGGGATTTGATGCCAGAGGAATCTCCTCAGCCGTATTCGAAAGCCAGTATTCCAAAATGTTCTTCGGGGAATGGAGTGATAAACGCTTTCTCCTGAAAGGAATCCTGAGTGGCGCTTTCATTGCCATCGTCATGACTGGTCTGGACCAGGAGATGATGCAGAAGAATCTTAGTTGCAGAACGTTGAAAGATGCCCAGAAGAACATGTTCTCCTTCTCCCTCGTCTTAATGCTGGTCAATTTTCTTTTTCTTTTCCTTGGCGCCTCCCTGTACCTTTTTGCCACCTATAAGGGGGTCGGACTGCCTGCCCGCTCCGACGATCTTTTCCCGATCATTGCCATCCAGCATCTTGGTCCCCTTGCCGGAATTATATTCCTGATCGGACTGATCTCAGCAGCTTATCCGAGCGCCGATGGAGCATTGACCTCCTTAACGACCTCTTTCAGCATTGATTTCCTGGGCATGAATAAAACAAGTTCGCTCACGGAAAGACAGAAAGAGAAGATCAGATATATCGTGCATGTTGTTTTTGCAGCTATCCTTCTGTCAGTCATAGTGCTGTTCAGAGAGATCAATGACCGGGCTGTTATTGACAAACTGTTTACGGTAGCCGGGTATACCTATGGCCCATTGCTGGGGCTATATGCATTCGGTCTATTTACTAAGAGGAAGACAAGAGACCGGTATGTTCCCCTTGTGGCTATATTATCGCCGGTAATTTGCTATATGCTTAGCGCATACTCGAAAGAAGTTTTATTCGGTTACAAATTCGGATTTGAGTTACTAATTTTAAATGGATTAATTACATTTGCAGGATTATGGATCCTGTCTA
This sequence comes from bacterium, assembly GCA_043806735.1. Lineage (GTDB taxonomy): Bacteria > Bacteroidota > Bacteroidia > Bacteroidales > FEN-979 > QYOJ01. Next base: position 19,623 of record JAZDGR010000035.1, read on the forward strand.
TAAGATATAGGTTCCAACTCTAAGTCAACACTCTATGGGAAACATACGTTTTATAGCCTTACAGGCAGCTATGTGTAGGACACAAAGGTCTGTCTCGTTCCCCGCCAGAAAGGCCTCAGAATATTTTGGGGAGTTGACATTTAACCGGACTGCGATGAGGGAATACCTCACGGAAGAAGCCTATCAGCAGGTGATGAATGCAATAGAAAAAGGAATCAAGATTGATCGCAGAATTGCAGACCAGGTCGCGGCAGGAATGAAAGCATGGGCGATTGCGAAAGGAGCCACCCATTACACGCACTGGTTCCTGCCCCTGACGGGAGCTACGGCCGAGAAACATGATGCGTTCATCGATCCTGTGGAAGGAGGGCATGGAATTGAGAAATTCAGAGGGATTGAACTTACGCAGCAGGAACCCGACGCATCAAGTTTTCCGAGCGGAGGTATCCGGAGCACTTTCGAAGCCCGTGGATATACCGCATGGGATCCCACTTCACCCGCGTTTATCATGGACCGGACTCTTTGCATCCCGACCGTTTTTGTCTCCTATACTGGGGAAGCGCTGGATTATAAAACCCCTTTGCTGAAGGCGCTCTATGCGATAGACCATGCGGCGGTGGATGTTTGTCAGTATTTTGATAAAGATGTCACAAAGGTATTTGCCACACTTGGATGGGAACAGGAATATTTTTTAGTTGATAATGCGCTTTATCAGGCAAGACCCGATCTTGTGCTGACTGGCAGGACCTTGTTTGGCCACTCATCAGCCAAGGACCAGCAGTTGGAAGACCATTATTTCGGGACAATTCCCCAGCGCGTGATGGCCTTTATGCAGGAATTCGAGTTTGAGGCGCACCGGCTTGGTGTTCCAGTCAAGACACGGCATAATGAAGTAGCTCCCAACCAATTTGAATGCGCCCCCGTTTTTGAAGAAGCGAATCTTTCCATAGACCACAATCAACTGCTGATGCACCTGCTTGACAAGGTTGCTAGACGCCATGATTTTACCATACTCCTTCATGAGAAACCATACGCCGGAGTAAATGGTTCGGGGAAACACAATAACTGGTCCCTCATGACAAATGCGCGGGAGAACCTTCTGTCGCCCGGGAAAACGCCGAAGTCTAATCTGCGTTTTCTGACATTCCTTGTGAACACCGTAAAAGCGGTCCACGAGCATTCCGATCTGATCAGGGCCATCATTGCTTCTGCGGGTAACGATCATCGGTTGGGAGCCAATGAAGCTCCTCCGGGGATCATTTCCGTTTTTATCGGCGCGCAACTGACCCAATTAATGAACATCATTGAGAAAAGCGATAAGAAAATCAAGATCAATTCTGACGGGGATACCGGATTGTTGAAGAACTTCCCCAAGATTCCGGAAATCTTGCTGGACAATACCGATCGGAACAGAACCTCTCCCTTTGCGTTCACGGGGAATAAATTTGAATTCCGTGCTGTTGGCTCTTCACAGACCTGCGCGCCGGCTATGATCACCATCAACCTGATTGTTGCCGACCAGTTAAGAAAGTTTAAAAAGGATGTAGACAGCTTGATTGAAAAGAAGATAAGAAAGGATGATGCCATCTTCCAGGTTTTGAAACGGTATATCACCGAGTCGAAAGACATCCGTTTCGAGGGCAATAATTATGGAGAAGACTGGATTGCGGAAGCCGCGAAGCGGGGTTTGCCTAATCATAAGACAACACCTGAAGCGGTTAAAGCCCTGGTTTCCAGGAAAACTATCAAGCTTTTTTCCGACAACCAGGTGCTTTCCAAAAGGGAACTTGAGGCCAGATATGAGATACGGCTTGAGCAATATACCAAAAAGATCCAGATCGAGTCGAGAGTACTTGGAGACCTATCTTCCAATCATATCATTCCGATCGCAATCAAGTATCAGAATACCCTCATTGAGAATGTGAAAGGGTTGAAACAGGTGCTGGATTACCAGACTTACGGGAAGTTGTCTCACAATCAGATGGAGACGATTACTGAAATATCGGAACATGTCGATAAGATCAAAACATACGTACACGACATGATTGAAGCGCGGAAAGTAGCAAACAAAATCACAGATGTGGAGGAGAAGGCTTCTGCATATTGTAACACGGTTTTGCCCTATTTCGAAAAGATCCGGTACCACGTGGATAAACTGGAAATGTTGGTGGATGACGAGCTTTGGCCTCTCCCCAAATACCGGGAACTACTTTTTGTTCGGTAAAGATTAACTATAATATAGAATAGTCATGAGGAAGAGATTTTTTCGGGATCTGATCCCCTGGATTCTACTGCTTGCCATTTCAGTGGCTGTACATGGTCAGATCAGTGTTTATCACATTGATCAGTCAACACTCCCACAAATCCAGCAAGGAATTTTCTATGCATTGCCCAGGACGGTGGTGAATATTGAGGTAACCATTGACCGGATTGAGAACTACAAAGGCCCGTATGCCGAATATGCACTCAGGTACCTGGGATTGCAGAATGTGGTTGCTGCAAATTCCGTTGAATACAGGATCAATGGGATTGCGATCACAACTTCAGCCGAGCCCGATCCCGAACAGTACTATTTTGTGGAACTGGGAGAGAAAATCTCCAAAGCGGAAAAAGCCGGGTTGCTCAGCCTGAGTGAGTCAGGCCTGATTCTGGGAACTTTTGCAGTGGCTGGCGATACCAGTGAAAGAATCATCCGGATTGTGGATAACCTGGACGGAGTAACCATGTCGGAAAAAGATGTGTTTCCGGAGATCTTTAAATATTATGCTGATGTGAGTGTGTTTGAAAAAGTGGATACCATCATCCGGAAAGTCAGTATTGATACTATGACATTGGAAAAACAATACCTGAAGCGGACGATTGTGGAGAAATCTCCGGAGCAAAAAGCAAAGGAAGCAGCCGACTTCATCTCGAAAATTAAAGAAAACAGGTTCAATCTCCTGATCGGATACCAGGAAGTCAGTTACAACCAGGAGACGCTGGAATACATGGATACCCAGTTGAAACTGCTGGAAAAAGAATATATGAAACTCTTTACCGGAATTAGCATTCACAAGACCTATACCTATCACTATAAGTACATTCCGCTGGCAAACCAGATCAACACCGAAGTGCCCATTTTTAAATTCCTGTCAACCAAAGGGTTAATGAATCTGGATGATATTGGCGGTCGGGCGGTCACGATAAAAGTGCAACGGGTCGGAAATACAAACCAGGTTGCTTCCTACCTCAACCGTGCATTGAAGGAGACCAAAACCCAGGGCTTCTACTACCGGATTCCTGAGCTGGCCCGGGTGACCGTCAAGCAAACTGATGGCACTTTTGAAGAAACCCAATGCCCGATCAACCAACTGGGAATTGTAACCTACCTTCCGGTGAATAAATGGAAGATAAGATTCCATGAGGAAACTGGAGGGATCAAAGAGGTTGTCATTGATTAAAGCGCCTTCCGGATTCGAAGTAACGTCTCAATTACCGTCTCCAGCAAATCAAGTCTGAGCATATTGGCGCCATCCGATTTAGCATGCGCCGGATCGGGATGGGTCTCAATGAAAATGCCATCCGCTCCCGAAGCAATAGCTGCACGAGCCAGAGTCGATATGAGGTCGGGACGTCCGCCTGTGATGCCGCCGACCTGGTTGGGTTGCTGGAGCGAATGGGTGACATCCACTATTACCGGAACATTGAACTGCTGCATTTCCGGAATGTTACGGAAATCTACGACCAGGTCGTGATATCCGAAAGTAGTCCCGCGTTCGGTCAGCATCACCTGCTCATTCCCGGTCTGATATACCTTCTCAATCGCGAACCTCATGGATCCCGCGGAAACAAACTGCCCTTTTTTTATATTGACCGCCTTGCCTGTCTTTCCGGCCGCGATAAGCAATTCGGTCTGGCGACATAGAAACGCCGGGATTTGCAGGACATCCACAAATCCGGCAGCCAATTCAGCTTCATGTTCGGTATGAACATCAGTCAGGACAGGAATTCCCAGCTTTTCACCCGTTTTCAGGATGACTTCCATGGCCTTTTCATCTCCGATCCCGGTAAAAGAATCCAGACGCGACCGGTTTGCCTTTTTATAAGAAGCTTTGAAAATAAATGGGATCCGGTAATTTTCACAGATCCGCAAGATTTTTTCGGCAATTTGCAACGGCATCGTTTCATTTTCAACGACGCAGGGTCCGGCAATCAACAGGAAATTT
>JAZDGR010000036.1:0-9057 GCA_043806735.1 bacterium
TGGCAAGCTTTGATGAAGCGATTTGGTTGTGCAAACGAATCAATGAACACGGAGGACTCGGGCACACCGTCAGCATTTTTTCTAATGACCCCCGGAAAATACATTATTTTGCGCATACGTTGAATGCTGGCCGCATCGTGGTCAACACCCCATCTTCACAGGGGGCACTTGGGGGTCTCTATAATTCGTTAACACCATCGCTGACGCTGGCCTGCGGATCGGGTGGGAAAAATTTCACTACCGATAACATCTCAGTGAAACACCTGCTTAATATCCAGCGGATTGCCTACCGGAAAATCAGGGTTTGTGCGGAACATCAGAAAGGCGAGGCATTTTGCTGCGACAAATACCTGACTATAGAGGAGATTGACAAACAATGCGAGATCGCTAACAGTGCACAACGAAAAGTGAACAGTGAATAGTGAAAAGTGAATAGTATTCTTAAAATATTGTTCACTTTTCACTATTCACTATTCACTGTTCCTTCAGATATTCGTAAATTCTCTCCTGCGACCGAACCGGGGACCCGGTTGTCTTCCGGTATTGATTCGGTTTCCCTTTTCCCAGGATCCGTGCTTTGGTGTTGTCGGCAAGCTGGATCTGAAGCATTTCCCAGATCTCTTTCTGGATCGCTTTGTCGTAAATCGGGCAGGCGACTTCGATCCGGTTATCGAAGTTTCGCGACATCCAATCGGCCGAAGTAATGTAATATCGGTGGTCGCCGCCGTTGCAGAAGATCAGGATGCGCGAATGTTCGAGGAATCGATCTACAATGCTGATCCCTTCGATATGGTCACTCAAACCAGGAACGCCCGGAATCATGGTACAAATACCCCTGACAATCAGCTTTATGCTGACTCCAGCCTGGCTGGCTTTATAAAGTTTCCTGACGATCGGACCATCCACCAGGTTATTCAGCTTGATGACCACCCAGGCATCTTTCCCCGCTTTCGCCTGTTTGATTTCGTTGCTGATCAGCCGGATAAAATGGTTTCGCATGCTGAAAGGGGAGAGGATCATCGATTTGTACCGGTAAGGCCTGTACGCCGATTCCATTTGCTGGAAGGCGCTGAAGACATCCAGGCAGATCCTGGGATCGGAGGTCAGGAGACAATCGTCAGCGTATATCCGGGCGGTGTCTTCATTGAAATTCCCGGTGTTGATCATGGAGTAGAAAACATTTTTGTTGTTTTCTTTCCTGCGGATGAGCAACAACTTGGAATGTACTTTAAATCCAGGAATGCTGTGAATGATCTTCACTCCTTCTTCATGCAGCCGTTGAGCCCAGTAAATATTTGCCTCTTCGTCGAACCGGGCCTGGAGTTCCATGTAAACGGTTACATATTTCCCGTTTCTGGCTGCATTGATCAGGGCATTGATCACACTTGAATTTTTGGCGGCGCGATAGATGGTCATCTTGATCGACCTGACTTTCGGATCGATAGAGGCTTCGCGTAACAGATCGATCACATGACGGAACGTCTGGTAAGGAAAATGAAGCATGATGTCTTTCTGCCTGATCAGGTTGATGAGGCTGATGTTCGGCGTGATATCCCTGTGCCGCTGGGCCGGCATCGGCCGGAATTCAAGTTCCGGATGGCCAAGGTCGGGGAAGCTCATGAAATCCTTGAAGTTATGGTAGCGTCCCCCTCCCCTGATGGGGTCATCCTTGCGGATGTCAAGCGTCCTGGTCAGGAGTTTCAGTAACTCTTTCGGCATCGAGTTGTCATAGACAAAACGAACCGGGTTCCCGCGCTTTCGCTGCTTGACACTTTCAGCCATCACCTCCAGGAAACTTTTTGACACATCGGTGTCGATATCGATCTCGGCATCGCGCGTCACCTTGACCGTGTAAGCAGAAAATTTATCAAATCCGAAGATGGAAAAGATCTCTGATAAACAGAAACGGATCACGTCGTCGAGCAGCATCACAAACTGCTTCTTCCCCTCTTTCGGAAGGATCAGGAACCGGGAAAGGGTTTTTGTCGGAACCTCAATGAGGGAATAATCACGCTTTTTCTGGGGATCGCTGCTTTCGAGGCTGACAGCCAGATAGATTGATTTGTCGACCAGTCCAGAGATATCCTTGAAGCTGCTGATCATCAGCGGGAACAGGAAAACACGAACCTGCTCCTGAAAATATCTCCGGACAAATTCCCCCTGTTTCGGCGTCAGTTGACACTCGTTCACCAGCAGGATGTCGTGTGTGGCGAATTCTTCCACAATGGATTCGAAGATCTGCTGAAAATCTTTTTCCTGCGACTGCACGATCTCACCGATTTGCTGCAGGACTTTTTTGGGGTTGATGGCCGAGTCATAGTGGATAGTTTCCACTTTCAGCATCCGGTTCAGTGTAGCCACCCGCACACGGAAAAACTCATCCCGGTTGTTGGAGAAGATTCCGAGGAATTTCAACCGTTCGATCAGAGGGTTCTGCTTGTCGGCAGCTTCCTGCAGCACCCTTCCGTTGAAATGAAGCCAGCTGATCTCACGGTTCAGAATATCGATCTTTTTCCTTTTGGTCATGGCTTATTTCAGGAGTTTTGGCATGATAAAAAAGAGTTGCTTCGAACCGGCTTTTGGAACCTCCTCCCAGCCGGTGGTTTCAAACGAGATCCCCACCACAGCGGAGGTTGGCATATCCTCGATACCCAGGGGAAGGAACAGGTTGGCCAACTGGGTGATCGTGGGATTGTGCCCGAATATCATCAGGGAATCTATCGCATTGGAAGTTCCGTAGATGATATCCAGAATGTGATCGTAATATCCGTCATAGATTTTGCGGTCAATCCCGATTTTCTCTTCAGGATAGCCAAGTCCCCTGGCAAAAATTTTTGCTGTTTCCACTGCCCTGACGGCCGGACTGGATATCATCAGCCCGGGATAGATCCCTTTCTTCCTCAGGTACTCAATTACTTGTTTGCTTTTACGCAATCCTTTTTCCAATAACGGCCGGTCAAAATCACTCACTCCCGGATGATCCCAGGAAGACTTGGCATGCCGGACCAGATATAAGGTTTTCATCAATAGGCAAATAGCGGGAACTCCGCCATCATTTCATTCACTCTCTTTCTGACCTTCAAAATTTTATCTTCGTTCTCAAGTTCACTGATAATCTCATCGATCAGCTCCACAATAGGCGCCATATGGTACTCTTTCATTCCACGGGTCGTGATGGCCGGTGTTCCCACCCGCAACCCGGAAGTCTGGAAGGGGGAACGGCTGTCGAAGGGCACCATGTTTTTATTGACCGTGATATCGGCCCGCACGAGGGTATTTTCCACTACTTTTCCGGTAATCGCAGGAAACTTCTTCCGTAGGTCGATCAGCATCAGGTGATTGTCGGTTCCCCCGCTGATCACGTGATACCCTTTGTCAACAAAGGCCTTTGCCATAACAGAGGCATTTTTCTTGACCTGGATGATGTATTCCATGTATTCATCTGACAGGGCTTCGAAGAAAGAGACCGCTTTCGAAGCAATCACATGTTCCAGTGGTCCCCCCTGTATGCCGGGAAATACAGCCGAATCCAGCAATTGCGACATCATCTTGACTTCGCCTTTGGGAGTGGTAAGTCCCCAGGGATTCGGAAAATCCTTTCCTATCAGGATCATGCCCCCGCGGGGACCGCGCAAGGTTTTATGCGTGGTGGTGGTGATGACATGACACCACGGCAGCGGATCGTTCAACAACCCGCGGGCGATCAATCCGGCCGGATGGGCAATATCGGCCATCAGGATGGCTCCGATCTTGTCGGCAATCTGCCGCATCCGCTTGTAATCCCAATCGCGGGAGTAAGCCGAAGCTCCGGCGATGATCAGTTTTGGCCTGATCTCCAGTGCCTGCGCTTCCATCTTATCGTAGTTGATCATGCCGGTAGATTCCTCCACCTGGTAACCCACTGCTTTGTAAAGAATTCCCGAGGAGTTCACCGGGGAGCCGTGGGAGAGGTGACCTCCGTGAGCCAGGTCGAGTCCCATAAAGGTGTCTCCGGGTTTCAGTATGGTCATCAACACCGCCATATTTGCCTGGGCGCCGGAGTGAGGCTGAACGTTAGCCCATTCGGCATCGAAGAGAACCTTGGCCCGCTCAATAGCCAGGGATTCCGATTCGTCGACATGCTGGCATCCGCCGTAATACCTTTTTGCCGGATATCCTTCTGCGTATTTATTGGTCAGACAAGAACCCATGGCTTTCAACACCTGTTCACTGACAAAATTCTCTGAGGCAATCAACTCAATCCCGCTCGATTGCCGGTGAAGTTCTTTTCGTATAATGCTGAAAATAGCGGTGTCTTTTTTCATATAGTCCGTAATTTATCGTGTTTTATTTCGTTCTCGGGAAAGGTGAATGAAATAACAAAAATAGCATTTATTTGAAAGAAATTGCCCAATTTTGTTCTCCATCATGAAACCCAAGTTTCTCCTTCGACCCACGTCTCACGTCTCACTCCCGATAGCTATCGGGATCACGTCTCACGTCTTACGTCTCACGTCTTTCTTCCTTCTCCTGTCTCCTTCCTCCTTTGCGCAATTCGACGCCGGCCCTAACGATACAATTAACACCGGAGTACCGGTTACGCTCACGGCCACCTACGGTTTAATCGGGGAGGGGATCGCCATTTCCGACGACGGGGTGGAGGGCCCCTTTCCGGTCGGGTTTAGTTTTTCGTTTTTCGGGAATATCTATTCGCAGTTCTACATCGGAGCCAACGGATGGATCAGTTTTTCTCCGAACCCCAACGCCCGGGGAACACGCCAGCCTTTTGCAGTCCCTAATTCGGCCGATTACAACCCAAAGAACTGCATCCTCGGCCCGTTCCAGGACCTGAATCCCATAGAAACCGGAAGTCCGTACATCTTTTACCGGACCCTGGGCCAGGATTCTAACCGGCGGCTGGTAGTGATGTGGTGCCAGACACCGATGTACGAATGTATGGATTCCCTGATGACTTTCCAGATCGTATTGAACGAAGGACCGAACACCATAGAAAATCACCTGATGCTCAAACCCTCCTGTTTTGACTGGCAGGGAAATCAAGCGACCCAGGGAGTCCAGAATGAATCCGGTTACATCGGTTATGCCGTTCCCGGCCGGAATGCAACATCCTGGTTGGCCCGGCAGGAAGGATGGAGGTACACCCCGACCTCGATTGATAGTCTTCAGATAGCCCAGATTCCTTACAACCTGCAACCGATCGTACCGGGAGAGAAAATTTTATACCGCTGGTACCGGGGATCGGAACAGATCTCCTCGCAACAAAGCATTATCGTAACACCCACTCAAACTACAACCTATTATGTTTATTGCACTCTTTGCGACGGACAGGAGTTCATGGACAGCGTCACCATAGTGGTGATCCCCTATATCCCGAATGCTTTTACCCCTAATGGTGACGGATTGAACGATGTGTTCAGGATCCTCGGAACTCCCCCGGAAAATATCACAGAATTCCATTTTCAGATTTTCAACCGGTGGGGACAGGTCGTTTTCTCAACCACTAACATTGAAGAGCCCTGGGATGGTACCGTGAAAGGAAAACCAAGTCCGGAAGGAGTATATGTATGGGCGATCTATTACAAAGACGACAACAAACATACGGTCACAAACAAAGGGACACTCACGCTGATCCGATAGCCTCCGATAGAATTCCGATCAGCTCCTGCCTGGTGAAGGGTTTTTCGATATAATGGTTTGCCCCCTTGCTGATGATGAACTCTTTTTCATTCCTGAAAGTGTACCCCGTTACCGCAACGATGGGGACAGTCTGGTAGGAGGGGAGCTTCCGGATCTCGGTGATGGCGTCAATCCCGTCCATGCCCTGACCTAGGTTGATATCCATGAGAATGCAGTCATACTGTTTCTCCTTGACCATTTTCAGCGAACCCTCACCATCCTTGGCCACATCCAGAACATATCCCTTCCTCAGGAAGAGCCTCACCAGCTCTATGTTTGCATCGTTGTCCTCCACCAGGAGAATAACCGGTTCTTTGGGTTTCGCTGCCGGTTTTGGCTGTAGCCCAGGGACATTGCTGGGCGCCATGGAAGAGACAACCTGTTGGTCCCCGGTCCATGAAACAGGAAGTGTTATGATGAAAGTCGAGCCATGGTCTTTCCGGCTATCGAGAGACAAAGTTCCCCCCAGCAGTTTCAAACTTTTCGAGGCAATCGATAATCCCAGCCCGCTTCCTTCATACGGACGGTCGTATCCCTCTTCCGCCTGTCGGAATTCTTCGAAAATGAGAGATTGTTTATCAAGAGATATCCCGATACCGGAATCTTTGATCTGAATCTGAATCGTATCTAAATCATTACCGCGGAATGCGGCATGAATGGCTATACCACCCTGGTCGGTAAATTTGACGGCGTTATCCACGATGTTCCACAGGATCCGTTTGACCAGGAATGCATCCGAGTGGATCCGGAGACCGTCAGCAACGGACAGATTCAATGCAAGACCTTTCCGCTCAGCCGGATCCCGGAAAGATTCAGAGGTCTCCCGGATCATCATTGACAGGTCAAGATCGGCCGGTGTTACAGGGATTCCCGATGTAAGCTGGGCATAAAGCATGATAGAATCGAGGGTATGCTGCAGCCGGATCCCGGAAGTGCAGATGTATTCCGCTTTCTTTTTCGGCTCTTCTTCTGTCAGCTCTTCAAAGAGGATCTGTGAGAATCCGAGAATTCCGTTCATAGGAGTCCGGAACTCGTGACTCATATTCTGCAGGAGTGCCGATTTTAAGCGGCTTGATTCTTCTGCCGCCCTCTTTGCATGAATCAGCTCCTGCTCTGCCTGCTTTTTTCCGGTGATATCGGAGATAATCCCTCCACGGATGGATTCTTCCTGCTTTTCCCCATACACGATATACCGCCGGTCGTAGACCCACCGGAACTCTCCATCGGGACGAACAATCCGGTACTCTCCTTCGCACGTTCCATGTACTTTCAGATTCTCGGATAGGGTCTCAACCCAGGCTTTGTCCTCTTCGTGGATAACCTTCTGCCATAGATCGGGATGATCGAAAAGTTCCTGAACCGGCCTCCCGTAAATCCTTGTGAAACCGGGATTTACAATATGGATCTGGGTGCCGTCGGCAGAACCCATCCAAACGATGTCATGAACATCTTCGATCAGCCGCTGAAACCGCTTTTCGGTTTGCGTTAGCACGGATTCGATATGCTTCTTGTCCCGCTTGACCTGCGTCTCTTCAATCTCACGCTTGACGGCGGGCCCCAGCCGGTGAAGATGAGTCTTCATCAGATAATCATTGGCGCCTCCTTTCATGATCGTCACGGCAATATCTTCTCCTACCGTCCCCGAGACGAGGATAAACGGAATGTCCAGTTTTCTGGATTTGAAAAGCTCCAAGGCATCCTTGCCTCCGAAACCGGGAAGCGAGTAATCGGAGATCACCATGTCCCAGGTTTGGCTGTTCAGGGCAGCTTCCATCTCCACACGGGTTTTAACCTGGACATGCTCCACATCAAAGCCCTCTTTTTTTAACTGACGGACAACCAGCAAGGCATCGGTGTCGTTGTCTTCAACCAGCAGGAGTTTGATTTTTGTCATCGGATGAAAGGTTAAAGTGTGAAGAAAAAGGTACTTCCTTTTCCGGGTTCACTTTGAGCCCAGATCTTCCCGCCATGCTTTAACATGATCCGTTTTACGGTTGCCAGTCCGATCCCGGTCCCGGTAAACTGGTCGTCGCTGTGCAACCGCATGAACGGCGTGAAAAGTTTTTCGTAATGCCCCATGTCAAAACCGACTCCATTGTCACGGATAAAATAGACCTTCTGTTTTTCATCTTCCCTGCAGCTAAACTCAATTTTCGCAGATGGATTCTTGCCGGTGTATTTCCAGGCGTTTCCCAGCAGGTTGTGAAGGGCGATCCGGATGAGCCGTGAATCGCCGGCAGCTGTCATGCCCGGCTGAATGACTACATCCACCTTCCGGTCAGGATCTGTTTTTGAAAGTTCTTCGACCACTTCTGAAGCAAGATCACTCAGGCTGATGTCGGTTTTGTTAATCTCCTGCCGGGCAATGCGGGCCAGTTTCAGAAACTCATCGATGAGCTGGTTCATTTCTACAGCGGAAGCTTCGATCTTTCCCAGAAAATCCCTTCCGGTTTGATCAAGTTGAGGGGCATAGTCCTCCATCACGGCCTGGATCAGTCCGTCGATGCGGCGAACCGGTGCCCGGAGATCATGTGATACGGAATAGGAGAAAGCCTCCAACTCCTGGTTGGAAGCCGCCAGCTCGGCTGTGCGGTCAAGAACCCGCTGATCCAACTCCCGGTTCAACTCCCGTAACTCCCGGGTCCGCTCATCAACCAGAACTTCGAGCTCCTTTTCCCGGATCTGCCGGATGCGATACCTGACAATGGCATAAATCAGAAAAAGTCCTAGCAGGATACAAAGAACCAAAAACCAGATCGTTTGATGAAAGAAGGGTTTGATCCTGATCGGAATCTTCACGATCTGGTCACTCCATTGCCCCATACGGTTCGACACCTGGACCTGGAACTCATAACTTCCATGCGGGATTTTCGTAAAGTATGCAGTCCGGCCTTTGGGGTACACCCAGTCATCGTCATAGCCAACCAGTTTGTACCTGAACCGGATCAGATCGGGAGAAATAAACGTTGGTGCAGTAAATTTGATCTCTAAATGGATAACAGCCGGAGGGAATGTATAGCTCGAAGATAACGGCTGCCGGTTGTGATTGACATCAACTTCCTGGATTACCACCCGGGGGAAATCAATCTTACCATGCATACTATCAGGATACATGACGGCAATGCCATGATTGGTCGGAAACCAAAGGGTTCCGTCGGGTAATTTGCACCCCGCCGGGAAGATACCTGCGTTCGGCGACAAGGGCTGATCCATGTCGGAAGAGTTAAATACCTGCGGATCAAACTTTGAAATAATACCGTTCATTTGTTCCAGGAACTGTTTTTTTTCGATCGATAAAATCCCTCGGCCTGTTCCCAGCCAGAGGTATCCGTAATCGTCCTCAAAAATCTGGGAAACGGTATTATCCAACCCGCTCTTTTC
>JAZDGR010000037.1:0-6883 GCA_043806735.1 bacterium
ATGGGTAAAAGAATAACTAAAATCCTCATTGCCAACCGGGGGGAGATTGCCGTCAGGATCATGCGGACAGCCAAAAAGCTGGGGATCCGCACCGTGGCGATTTACTCCCGCATTGATGCCGATTCACTGCACGTCACGATGGCCGATGAAGCCGTTTGCATCGGGGAAGCTGAGCTGAGCGAAACTTACTTAAACATCCCAAAAATCACTGAGGTTGCCAGGGAACGATCTTGCGATGCCATCCATCCGGGATACGGCTTCCTGGCAGAGAATGCTGCGTTCGTCGAAGCCTGCGACAAGGCCGGCATCCTGTTCATCGGTCCGAATGCACATGCCATGCAGGTGATGGGAAATAAAATTGAAGCCCGCGCCTGGGCGAAGAAGAGCGGAGTGCCGATCACGGAAGGACTTACGGGCAACAAAGCCACGCTCCTGAAAGCCAAAGAAAAAATCGGATTTCCTGTTCTTCTCAAAGCCGCTGCAGGGGGCGGGGGCAAGGGAATGCGAATCGTCCGGGACGAAAAAGAGCTGGAAGAAGCGTTGGAAGCAACGGCCCGTCAGGCGAAAGCATACTTCGGGGACAACACTGTGTACATCGAAAAGTACCTGGAAGATCCCCGTCACATCGAGATCCAGATCCTTGGCGATCACCACGGGAATGTAATCCATTTGTTTGAACGTGAATGTTCGATCCAGCGGCGCTACCAGAAAATCATCGAAGAGTCTCCCTCCCCGACCCTTACGCCGGAAATCCGCATGCAAATGGGCGAAGCCGCCGTGCGGATCGGGAAGGAGATCGGGTACACCAATGCCGGAACCATTGAGTTCCTGGTAGATAAAGACCTGAATTTCTACTTCCTGGAGATGAACACGCGAATCCAGGTGGAGCATCCGGTGACGGAGCTGGTGACCGGGATCGACATCGTGGAGGAGCAGATCTGGATCGCGGAAGGAAAACCTTTGCGGTGGCGCCAGGAAGCAATTCGCCAGTCAGGCCATGCCATCGAATGCCGTATCTATGCCGAGGATCCGGAACACAACTTCCTCCCCTCTCCCGGATGGATGACGCTCTATTGCGAACCCCAGGGGGAGCATATCCGGATCGATACGGGGGTCACTCCCGGCACCGAGATCAAAAGCGCCTTCGACCCCATGATCAGCAAGCTGGTTGTGTGGGGAGAGACCCGGAAGAAAGCGGCACGGCGGATGAATGAAGCATTGTCGTTCTACGGGATCCACGGCATCCGCACCAACATCAGCTACCTGAAGAAACTGATCGTGGGAGAGCCTTTCCTCACCAACAGCATCTCCACCAAATTCTGCGATACTCATACCGACGAGCTCGTCGCCGAGATCCGGAAAGAGAAAGAGGAGATCCCGCGGCACATCCTACTGATCGGATACCTCTTGCTGAGCCTGCGGCATCCTTCAGCAAACGGATTCCGGAGTCAGGAACCGGGAGATCTTTGGGGAAGAGTAGGTTTCTGGAGACACATGATCCACCTTTCGGTTTCCTGTGAAGGGGAAAACTTTCCGGTATCTATTCCCAGGTATTCGGAAGGGATAATCGAAATTGAGATTGCCGGCAAAACGTATCGGGCAGGGATTGGGCAACCGCAGAAATCGGCGCTCCAGTTTACTGTAGATGGAGAACCTTATCACATCCTCTATTCCGAAGACCGCGACCACCGGGAATATATCAGCATGGGCGGTCACATCTTTCTGATGAAGCGCTTCGACTTCCTGCCCAGTGAACTGATCGCGGCCTCCGCCGAATTGCTGGGAACGGATCACTCACATGTGAGCGCTCCGATGCCCGGAAAGGTGATCAAGATCAACGTGAAACCGGGGGATACAGTAAAAAAAGGAAAAGTTTTGCTGATCCTTGAAGCAATGAAGATGGAGAACAACATCATAGCTTTCCGGAATGCAAAAATCAAAGAGGTGAACGTCGCGCTCCAGCAGTTGGTGGAGGTGCATACGCCGTTGGTGGTGTTCGAAGAGGAAGATAGCGAGGTAGCGAAATAGCGAAATTTCTAAAAATTAGCACATCAGCACATTAGCACATTAACACATTAGCAAATATGAACAAAGTAGTTAAAGACGTCTATGAAGCGATCCGGGGGATTGAAAACGGGATGACGGTGATGTTTGGCGGGTTCGGGTTGTGCGGGATCCCGGAGAACTGCCTGAAGGCACTAGCCGAGTCCAATATTACCGGCCTCAACTGCATTTCCAACAATGCGGGGATCGACAATTTTGGCCTGGGTGTATTGCTGCGAAAGCACCAAATGAAAAAGATGACCGCTTCCTATGTGGGCGAGAACAAAGAGTTTGAGCGTCAGCTGCTCAGCGGTGAACTGGAGGTGGAACTGATCCCCCAGGGGACTCTTGCTGAACGGATTCGGGCCGGAGGCGCCGGGATCCCGGCTTTTTTTGTCCCGGCCGGATATGGGACCGACGTGCAGGGTACCAAAGAGGTCAGAGAGTTCAACGGCAAGATGTACATCCTGGAGATGGGGATGATCGCTGATTTTGCTATCGTGAAAGCAAAATATGGGGACACGATGGGTAACCTGATCTACAACAAAACCGCCAACAACTTCAACCAGCCGATTGCCACCGCAGGAAAGATCACCATTGTCGAGGTGGAGGAACTGGTCCCCTATGGCGAGCTGGATCCCAACCACATCCACACCCCCGGGATCTATGTGCAGCGGATCTTCCAGGGAACCCATTACGAAAAGCGGATTGAATTTGTTACGACACGCAGTTAATTAGTAGAAAGGAAAGAAATTATGGCTTTAGATAAAAATGGTATCGCAAAACGAATTGCCCAGGAGTTGAAAGACGGTTACTATGTCAACCTGGGCATTGGGATTCCCACCTTGGTAGCCAATTACATTCCTGAAGGAATAGAAGTCATTTTACAATCAGAGAACGGCCTGCTGGGCATTGGTCCCTTCCCCACACCCGACCAGGTGGACCCGGATCTGATCAACGCCGGAAAACAAACGGTCACGGCTATCCCAGGAGCCGCATTTTTCGATTCGGCCAGCAGCTTTGCGATGATCCGGGGGGGACATATCGACCTGACTGTGCTAGGCGCTTTTGAGGTATCCGAAAAGGGTGACATCGCCAGCTGGAAGGTCCCCGGGAAACTAATCAAAGGGATGGGCGGCGCCATGGACCTGGTAGCGGCAGCAAAAAACATCATCGTAGCGATGCAGCACACCGACAAAGACGGGAATTCCAAACTGTTGAAAAAATGTACGCTTCCGTTAACGGGAGTGAACTGCGTCAAACGGATCGTCACCGACCTGGCCGTAATCGATGTAGTGGAAACGGGTTTTAAGCTTGTTGAACGGGCTCCGGGAGTGAGTGTGGAACAGATCAAACAGGCAACAGAAGGATTGCTGACTGTGGAAGGGGAGATTCCGGAGATGCGGATATAACCCCTAAATCCCCTGAAGGGGACTTACTCCCCCTTTAGGGGGCTGGGGGGTGGGTCAGGAGGGAATTGGTCATTAGGGTCATTAAAGTCATTAAGGTCATTTGGGGAAATTGGTCAACGGAAATTCGGAAATATTGTGCCTTTGTGCCTTGATGCCTTCGAAGTAAAAAAGCCGCAAGAAATAAAATTGTCAACTAAAAGCCAACCTACATGAATTATCCCAAAAAAGTAACGATAGGCGATATCACGGTGCGGGATGGATTTCAGCATGAAGAGAAGTTCATCCCTACCGAAGCAAAGATCTGGCTGGCCGAGGAGCTGATCCTGGCAGGCTTCCGGCACATCGAGGTGACCAACCTCGGCAATCCGAAAGGGATGCCACAGTTCAGGGATGCCGATGAGGCACTGAAGGGGATTAGATCGAGTAAAAAAATTGCTCATCTGCTCGACAAGGTATCCCTTACCACGATCACCATCCGGGAGAAAGCGGTAGAAAGGGCTATCGAGGCGAGAAAAGAGGGCTGGGGCCCCGACCGGATCCTCTTCATGGTCTCCACCAGCGAATCGCACCACAGGACCAACTCGGGATTGAGTCTGGCCGATTACTGGAAGATGGTCGAGAAGTACATCCCGCTGGCTCAAAATGCCGGATTGAAGGTGAACGGAACGGTAAGTACCATCTGGGGTTGTCCGATCGAAGGTCCGACCGAACTGAGTAAGGCGATCGAGTTTACCAAACGCTGGTTCGAATTAGGCGCAAACGATGTGGAACATGCCGACCACGACGGATCGGCATCGCCCGACCGGGTTTACAGGTATTACTCTATGTTGCTTGACTCGGGTGTGCGGGTGGAGAAGCAGATCGTCCATTTCCACACTACCCGCGGGTGGGGGCTGGCCAATGTGCTTGCCGCCCTGCAGGCCGGTATGGTCAATTACGAATCGACCATGGGCGGCATCGGCGGTCAGCCGGCGAATTTCGTAGATGGTGTCCCGGTAGCCGGAACCGGTAAATATTATTACAAGGATCCCAATATCGTAGGATTGGTCTCCACGGAAGATATGGTAGTGATGATGGATGAGATGGGCATCGACACCCAGCTGGATGTGGATAAAGTCCTGGAGATCGGCGCGATGGTAGAACGCATCGTCGGTCGTCGCCTGCGTTCCGAATCGATCCGCAATGGCCGGATCCCGAAATCACTTTCCGGCCGGAAATGATCAAACTGGTCGAATCCCCGCGCGAAGCGATGCAGAGCCTGCCGTTCGTGATCCCGACGAACCAGAAGGTACGATATCTGAATACATTGCTTAAGGTTGGATTCGACACGGTGGAACTCGGCAGTATCGTATCACCCCGGCTGATCCCACAACTGGCTGATACGTATGAAGTACTTAAACTACTGGATTTTTCGGGTGCCCGGTCAAACGGGATGGCGCTGGTCGTAAACCGGGAAGGTGCTGAGCTGGTTTGCGGCATCGACGGCGTTACCCATCTTTGCTACCCTTATTCAATCTCCCCGGCCTTTTTGCATAAGAATCTCAATTCCACACCTGAAAAGGCCATGTTGACCGTGGATACCCTGTTGAATATTGGCGCGAAAAGGAAGAGGGTGGTGGTTATATACATCTCGATGGGATTTGGCAATCCATACGGGGATCCCTGGAGCCTGGAGTCGCTGATGGAATCCGTTTCCGAACTGGAGCAAATGGGAACCAGAGAGATTACCCTGTCCAATGTTTCGGTTGAGATCTCGCCCGAATTGATCCGGGAGGTCTATTTCGTCCTTATCCCGGAGTTTCCCGCCATGGAATTCGGATTGCATCTGCATACTTCCGGAATGTGGTGGGAAGGAAAAGTGGAAGCTGCCCTGGGTGCCGGATGCCGGATCTTTGATTCGGTGATCCATGGGATTGGCGGGTGCCCGATGACCGGACAGGAGTTGCTTGGTAATCTCCGGACGGAGGATCTGGTGAAGTTTCTCAACGCACGCAACGTCCCGGTAAACCTTGACTCGATACTGTTCGAAAAATCCCTTGAGCTGGCCAGTGATATATTTAAGGAGAACTAGTAAATTTGGATCCTGGATGAAGCCCCTAAACCCCTAAATCCCCTGAAGGGGACTTGTTTCCCGCTTCGCGGGAGTAAGCCCCCTTTAGAGGGTTTGGGGGCAAAGAGGGGTTTGGGGGCAACTGATAACTGAAACCTAAATGAAAGACAAATGTATATCACCGAAGAACACGAAATGATCCGGAAGACGGTACGCGATTTTGCCGAGCGGGATATCTTCCCTGTCGCCCGCGAACTGGATGAGAAGGGCGAGTTTTCTCTCGAACTGACCAAGAAAATGGGTGAGCTGGGCCTCTTTGGCCTTATTACGCCTACAAAATATGGCGGTTCGAACATGGACATGCTCGCCTACGTCATCGCCGTGGAGGAGCTGGCCCGAGTCGACGGCTCCCAGGCGGCTACCCTGGCAGCCCACATCTCACTGGGTATGGGCCCGATCATGAACTTCGGGACCGAAGAACAGAAACAAAAATACCTTCCCATGCTTACGACCGGTGAGGCGCTCTGGGCTTTCGGCCTTACCGAGCCTGATGCCGGTTCCGACTCCCGGGGCACTAAGACCAATGCCCGTGTGGAGGAGGATCACTGGATCATCAACGGCTCCAAGATCTTCATCACCAACGGGGCTTCCGTAATAAACAAAGGAGCGACAGTTCAGGTTGTTTCCGGTGAAAAAGACGGAAAGAAGGAGTTTACCACCATCCTGGTGGATGCCGATACACCCGGGTTCAAACGGGTTCCCATGCACGGCAAGATGATGTGGCGGGCTTCCGATACCGCTGAGCTCTATTTTGACGATTGCAAAGTTCCCTATTCCAACATCCTGGGGAAACGGGGCGAAGGATCACATATTATGTTAAACACTCTCGACAGTGGCCGGTTAGCGATCGGAGCCATGGGACTCGGCCTGGCTCAGGGTGCATTTGAGATGTCTTTGCGGTATGCGAAAGAACGCAAACAATTTGGTCAGCCCATCGGCCATTTCCAGGTCAACGCTTTCAAACTGGCCGACATGGCGACCAAGATCGAACTTGCCCGAAACCTGCTCTATAAGGGGGCCTGGCTGAAATCCACAGGCCAACCCTATGCCAAAGAAGCTGCCATGGCCAAACTCTACTGTTCAGAAATTGCCCGCGAAGTGGCTGATGAAGGCGTGCAGATCCATGGGGGATACGGGCTGATGAAAGATTATCCCATTGAACGGTTCTACCGCGACCAGCGCCTGCTCCAGATCGGCGAAGGGACCTCCGAGATCCAGCGGCTGGTGATTGCGCGGTACATCGGGGTGTTTGATGAATAACCCCTAAATCCCCTGAAGGGGACTTGCTACCGGGGAGGCATTACTGCTTGATCCATTT
>JAZDGR010000038.1:0-4482 GCA_043806735.1 bacterium
ATGTATTTGTTACAAAATGAAACCGTAGAAGATCAGCTAAATTTTTCCCCAAGTTGTTCATAATGTGTTCATAAATTATCAGTGGTTAATCTTTTTTGTTCAAATAATGTCGTATTACCTTTGCTAAAGTCGCAAAACAAAGATGAGCAACCTCTTCAACGTGTTTTATGCTGAAAATCAGTTTACTCCATCCCTAAAGGGAGCCTGATTTTCAGCAACTTCTCCCTTTAGGGTAGGGGTAAGAAGTTGCTGAAAATTGAATATTGGAATCTTCGGAGTGGACTCAATATCTATTTCACTACAATTAATTTCTGGGTTTCGGAATAGCCGTTAACCGTTAGCCGGCAGAAGTAAATTCCGGGAGATAACCTGGTTCTGCGGCCCGAACCATCCGCGTGGAATGTAAAGGTATAAACTCCGGAAGCCAGTTTTTTATTGACCACCTCCGCAACCTCCGTTCCCATCAGATCATATACTTTCAGCGTCACACGTCCTGAATTCGAAATTTGAAATTTGAAATTCGAAATTCCTGTCGCCGGATTAGGATAGATCAGAAAGCTATATTCCGATTGAGCAGGGTTATTTATCGCAATAATGTTTGAAAAATCGACAGGCGCGGTCCATATCTGGTAGAGTCCGGTAGAGTTATCCATCCATACCGGCCACAGGGTGCTGTCGGTGGAGGTGAGGTCGATGTTGTCGCCCTGATACCCTTGCCCCAGTCCGCCGATGGGGGTCGGCCTGAAGTTGTGATCGCTCACCTCGTACTCTTTCCAGGTGTCTCCGCCATCGGTCGACCGCGCCAGGAACACGCCGGCGCTATCGGTAGTGGTGTTGCGGTTGTCGTAAAAGAGGACATTCACCGCTCCGAACCGGTCCACATGAACCGCCGGAAAATACTGATCCTTTCCATCGTTCAGCGGATCCTGGTTGACCCGGATTCCGCCCGACCAGGTAAGGCCGCCATCGGTGGAGCGGTTGAGGATGATGTCGGGGTCATTCCCCGCGGGGGGAAGGTTCTTTTGTCCGGTCGCAATGTAAATCCATCCCCGCCTGGGGCCATCGGTGAGATCCACATCCATGTCGGGCAATCCGTTCACCCGGATGTTGTCCTTGTTGGGTAGTATGCCGGTGATGCCGTTGACGGGAAAGGCATTCTCCGTCACATTCCATGTACTGCCCCCGGAAGCGCTGGCAGCAAAACCGACCAGGATCTCTTTGAACGGCGAACTCTCAGTCACGCCTGCCCAGCAGGCATACACAACCCCATCCGGCCCCATCGCCAGGTCGCCTCCGGCGCTCCGGTGGACCGGGTTGTTGACCGGCGTCTGAGGGCTCCAGCTTTGAGCACCATCATCCGTGAAGGCAAACATCAGCGGGAACGGAAAGGCAAATTTGATCCAAGCGGCATAGGTACGTCCGTAAAAAGGACTCAGCGGATCGGCATCCGTGATGAGCGCTGCCCGTTCGAGGGGGTCGGTGGAGAGTGCTTTCTGTGCCGACCAGGTCAGGCCGTTGTCGACCGAGAAATGCGAATACAACCCCGACTGGGGAGCGCGCCCCAACCGGGTGAGGATGAAGGTTCCGTTTTTGTCGATGGCAATCCCGGGATCGCCTCCATGGAACTCAATCGGGGTGCCGGTGCAGGTGTCGTTTCCCTGCCAGCTCTGGCCGCCGTCGATGGTCACAAAGATCCCTTCGCTGACGAAGAAGGGAATGAAGGTGAGGGTGTTGCAGGAAGAAAAGAGGATGTTCTGATCCACCGGACTTTTCACGATGAAGACCTCCGTTTGGGTGACGTCGCTAGGGTAAAGCCGGTAATTCTCCCCGATCCGAATGGAGAGTTGTTCGCCCGGTTCATATTGAGCGAAACCATCCGAAAAGCTGAAGAGAAACAACAGGGAACTACTGATTAGGAATCGCATCAGGGATTGATTGAATGTTCTTTTTACGTTCAAATATACCCTTTTTTCAGCAACTGTTTGCCCCTGCCCTAAAGGGACCAGTTGCTGAAAATCAGGCTCCCTTCAGGGTTGGGGTAAAACTGATTTTTAGCAGAGGTTAGAACGTGTACCCCAGGTTCAGCGTGACAAAGTAATCCCTCGGCGCACCCGCTTCATAAAACCGCTTATTGGCCGAGTTGGTATTGGTAAATCCAACGTAAACCTCGTTGAACATATTGTTAACGCCCCCCGAAAGGAGTATATTAAATTTTCCGAATCTCATGTCGACTCCCAGCACCGAATTCAGCAGGTTATAAGGATCCGTTTTCGCCGAGTTTTCATCATCCACCCACAACCCGCTGATGCCGTTGTAGCTCAGTTTTGCGAACAGACTGATGTGCTTGTTTACGGGATAGGCATAAGACAAAGCCAGGAAGAGGTTGTGCCTCGGCACGCTGGGTTCATAATTGCCGGAGAAGTCCTTCTCGGTCACGATGAAATTTCCCAGCGAGTCGATCTCAATGGTCCGGGCGATGTAGGAAACATACCGGAAATAGGAATAAGTATACGACGAAATAAAATTCAGGTTCCGGACGATCTCCAGTTCTGCGCCCAGTTCAAATCCCAACCGGTTTGATTCGGCCGCGTTCCGGAAGTAGACTTCCCCGAGCACCTCATACGGGACAATGGTATTGTCGATGTTGATATCGAATCCCGTCGCTTCAAAGAGAAACCTGCGCAAAAACGAGGCAGCGTCCTCTTTGACCAGCATGCCTTTGATCCCGAGTTCAAAATTCTTCGACTCCTGGGCTGTAAGTTCACTGTTATACAGGTAAGCGGGATCAGGACTGTCGAGTTCGTTGTTGGCCGGACTGTCAAAGCTCAGGCAGTAGGAGGTGTAAAGAGCGATCCACGGGGTCAACTTATAATTCAGCGAGAGCTTTGGGGTAAAGGCATCGAAAATTCTCCGGTCGGCGCGGGAAGGCAGGGTCTCTTCTTCCAAATGGTATCCGACATGATCGTACCTTCCGGTCAACAGAACGAACATTTTATTCTTCAGGATCTCAAAATTATCGGAAAGGTAGAACCCGGCGTTGCCGATGTTTTCATCCGTCAGTTGCAGCAATTGATCCCCTTTCTGGCCGTGGATGTTTTCGTAATATTCGGTTCGGGCGGGTTGGGTGAACAGATCTCCGCCCACGGAAAATTCGTTGGTCCGGTTCCAGAACCGGGCTCTATTCACATAGCTGGCACTTAAACCCAGGACATTCCGGTTAATGATCCGATATTCAGCGGCGGTGCGTTCCAGGTACTTGATGGATCCGTACGCCGTGACCTGGATCTCGTGGTTCAGCGACGCACCGAAATCAGCGGTAAACCGGATGCCCAGCCTGCCTTTGGTGGTGATCCGTTTTTCGTCCCTGCCGACCGAACGCGGGTCGGCCTGAAGCGGATCCTGGTCAAATTCTTCCTTGGTCAGGGACCCCGGAAGCCTGATCATGCCGTCGACAAAATAACCGAGGATCTGCAGGTTTGTATGTTCCGACGGACTGGTTTCCACCACCATGTTCAGGATGCTCCAATTCTCATTGTTATGCACCCGGTAGCCGTCGTAATTCATGTAGCTGTAAGCGCTGAGGAAGCCATAGTGATCAGTGCGGAGAGCCGATTTAATCCCGTTTTTGAGTAACCCGAAGGAACCGATCTGGTTGAACTGGACCACCGACGACTGGTCGAATTCGATGTCGTTGATAAAGTTGACAACACCGCCAGGGGCATTGGTATATAGGGAAGAGGCGTTTCCTTTGATAAGTTCGATCTGGCCGATGGAATTGAAGTCGATGGCCTCGATGCGTGTCTGTCCGTCGGGTTCCGATTCGGAGATCCCATCCAGCAGGATCCGGATTCCCCGGATGCCGGAGTTCGAACGGCTTCCGAATCCCCGGATGGAGAACCGTACGTCCTGGTCGCCGTACCGTGATTGGAGAAAGAGTCCGGGTACCGCCGAGAGCATGTCGTTTGCTCCGATTTTCCGGTCAAACTTGTAATCGGCGTAATTCAACCGCACCACCGGGTAAGGGATGTCGATGATCCGTTCGGGCGCCCGGGTGGCGGTGACGACCACTTCGTTCAGTTGCAGGTACATTGTATCTATGGCCGAAAGAATGGTGTCGGGGCGCCTGGGCTCCTGTCCGCCGGCCATCAGGCTCCCGAATGCCAGTGCGACGAGAAGCAAAAAAAACCTTCGTCTCATTTTGATTCATCCTGATAAGCAGGGTCAAATATACGAAGAAGTAGTGACTGGTGACTGGTGACTGGTGAATAGTGAAAAGTGAATAGTGAAGTTTTCAGTCGGCCCGCAAGTTCTGCCTGATTTTATTGTCAAATGGAATAAATAGTACAAACTTTTTTAAGACAATAACTTATTTTCGCATGCGTTTTGATTGCAATAAGCTTGAATATTTGGCATGTTAAAAAAAGCCGGACATATCACAATTATTTTGTTACTCCTCATTAGTACCAGTGGTTTCACAATCAC
>JAZDGR010000039.1:0-11117 GCA_043806735.1 bacterium
CCCATTTCGGGAATACCGGACTGGATATTGCCTTTGATGTCGCAAATACCTCCGACCTTCAATACATCCTTACCGGAATTACGGCAGAACAGGGCAGTGAAGTCCAGGAGGCGCTGCTGATTAAACTGGGCCTGAATGGAGATACGGTGTGGTCGCATGTTTTCGGGGGAATCCGGAAGAGTTTCGGTTTTTCTGTCCGGCAGACCGCCGATGAAGGATATGTCATATGCGGAAGTACGGATGCCTCAGGTACCGGTATCTATGATGTCTACGTTGTAAAACCCGACCCCGATGGAATCCTTACGCCGATCCCCGACGGGCTCGCAGGAAATCCCTCTCTGCAGGTATTCCCAAACCCTTCCGATGGCCGGTTCACGGTAAAGTTGCCTCCCGGAACCAGGCAGCTGATCGTATCAGACCAGTCAGGTAAAGTTGTAGCTAACGTGGATGCATTTTCAGGGGAAATCTATAACCTGGATCTCACCGGGTACATTCGGGGCCTATACCTGGTCAAGGTCATAACTACTCACATAAAACTCCTGGAAAAGCTTATCATTCAATAGTTTCAGGCCATCTAAAAATCAGACACCTAGATTTTCTGCAAATTTCTAGTATGATTATACT
Source organism: bacterium (assembly GCA_043806735.1). Classification (GTDB taxonomy): domain Bacteria; phylum Bacteroidota; class Bacteroidia; order Bacteroidales; family FEN-979; genus QYOJ01. Next base: position 625 of record JAZDGR010000039.1, read on the forward strand.
AGGCGTTTTTGAGAAAAAATAGTCTGTTTCCTCTATTGCCCAACCCTCTCCATCCTGTTACTTTTATCTCTGATTCGTGAACCTTAAATTCAATTGAAATGACAGGATGGATGTACTTGATTTTGTTCATGGCATTGATCATGAACAGGGAAGCAGAAGGAATAACCCGTGAGTTTCAGGAACCTTACATAGGATCGACTAAGGAAGAGGGGATCTTCCTTGGGATGAATATGGGGGGTGTGATCTTAAACCTCGGGGAGACCCGCGATGGTTCAGATCTGCTTCAACACGTTAACCATCTCAATGGCAGTGAGGGCCGCATCGAAGCCTTTGTTCCCGCCTTTGGTACCGGCCCGTTCGATGGCCTGCTCAATATTGTCGGTGGTGAGGATCCCGTAAATCACGGGAATTCCGGCCTCCAGCCCAACACTGGCAATCCCTTTTGATACCTCGGCAGCCACGTACTCGAAGTGAGGTGTAGCGCCGCGAATTACCGCGCCAAGACAGATGACTGCATTGTACTTCCCGGATTGAGCCATTTTTTTTGCCAGAAACGGAATTTCAAAGGCTCCGGGAGCCCATACCATTTCAATCTGGTTCTCATCCACCCCATGACGTTTCAGGCCGTCGAGGCATCCTGAGAGAAGTTTGCTGCTGATGAACTCGTTAAAACGGGCCGTCACAATCCCAAACTTCAATCCTTTTGCTTCCAGTTTTCCTTCAATTACTTTCATAGTTCGGTTATCAGTTTTCAGTTTCCAATTTTCAATTTCCAGTTTCTGTTGTCACAAGATAATTTCATCCGTAAAACTCAGCATATGTCCCATCTTATCCCGCTTGGTTTTCAGGTACAGCCAGTTATTCTTATTGTGTTTCACTTCGATGGGGATCCGTTCCACGATCTCCAGTCCGAATCCTTCGATGCCCGAAATCTTTTTCGGATTGTTGGTGAGCAGCCGGATCTGATGAATCCCGAGATCGGCCAGAATCTCTGCCCCGATGCCATAATCCCGCATGTCGGCCGGTAAACCCAGTGCGTTGTTCGCCTCCACCGTGTCGAGCCCCTGATCCTGCAGGTTGTAGGCTTTCAGCTTGTTGACCAATCCGATGCCCCTTCCCTCCTGCCTCATATATAATAAGACTCCTCTTCCCTCCTCGCTGATCCGACGCAACGCCATGTCGAGTTGCTCCCCGCAATCGCATCGCTGGGAACCGAACACATCTCCGGTCAGGCATTCCGAATGAACACGTACCAGCACCGGTCCGCCATTTGTAATATCCCCTTTGACCAGAGCCAGGTGGTCTTCGCCTGTGAGCTTGCTTTGGTAACTATAGGCCCTGAATAAGCCATAGCTGGTTGGCAGGTCGACCACTGCATTGCATAGAATCAGTTTCTCTGTTTTCCGCCGGTAGTCGATCAGATCGGCAATGGTCACCATCTTTAATTTGTACTTTTTGCAGTACTCCACTAGCTGCGGGATCCTAGCCATCGAGCCATCCTCATTCATGATCTCGCAGATTACCCCCGCAGGGTAGAGTCCGGCCAGCCGGGCAAGATCGACTGAAGCTTCTGTATGTCCTGCCCTGACCAGGACACCGCCTTCCCGGTATTCGATGGGGAAGATATGGCCCGGACGGGTAAAATCCTTGGGCGTCGAGTTGGGATCGAGTACCTTCCCGATGGTCAAGGCCCGTTCCTGAGCAGAAATCCCGGTGGTACACTCAGCAGCGTCGATGCTAACAGTAAAGGCGGTTCTGTTAGGATCGGTATTCTTGGCAACCATACGCTCGATGTGAAGCTCTTCCAACCGTTCCCGGGTTGCGGGGAGGCAAATGAGTCCACCTCCGAATTTCGCCATGAAATTGATGGTCTCGGGCGTAGCTTTTTCTGCAGCAATCACCAGATCTCCTTCATTCTCGCGGTCTTCGTCATCTACCACCACGATCATTCTGCCGCTTCGAATATCCTCAATGGCTTCCGGTATCGTATTAAATTTGTGCATGTTACTTGATAAGTTTTTCAATGTATTTTGCCACGATGTCGCATTCGATATTCACCTGAGCGCCGATTCGCTTCTGCAGAATGGTGGTCCCCTCCTGCGTATGTGGAATGATACTTACAGAAAAAGAGGTTCTATCTACCTTCGCCACAGTCAGACTGATCCCGTCAATGGCCACCGAACCCTTCTCTACAATGTATTTCAGCAAGTCGGGATGTGCGGATATCCGGAACCATTCGGCGGTCTCATCTTTTCTTCGTTCCAGGATCCTCCCTGTGCCATCGATATGACCGCTGACGATGTGACCACCCAACCGGTCCGACAATTGCAATGCGCGTTCCAGGTTGACCCGGGAACCGGATTTCAATTCACGGAAGGTCGTCCGGTTCATCGATTCCGGCATGACGTCGGCCGTAAATCCATTGGCGGTAAGGGATGTTACGGTAAGGCAAACGCCATCGACGGAGATGCTGTCGCCGGTGCGTGTTCCTTCCAGGATTTTCCTTGCCATGACAATCAGCGAAACCGATCTTCCACCCCGCCTGATTTCTTTTATCGAACCTACCTCTTCTATGATTCCTGTAAACATCACAAATACCCCTCTATGATGAAATCCTCTTTGAGCTTTTTCACTTCCATCTGCCTGAGTGGGATGGCTTCGGAAATCCTCCGGAACCCCTCCCCTTCCAGCAACGTAGGCGCCTTTTTCCCTCCCAGAAATTTGGGTGCAATAAAAAAGAGAACCTTGTCAACGATTTTATCTTCCATGGCCGAGAATGCCAGCGTTCCTCCCCCTTCCAGCAATACACTGTCGACATCCATTGAACCCAGGGCGAGCATCAGGTACTGCAGATCCACCTGGCTATGTTTTTCGGGACAGACGATCACCTGGGCGCCAAGGCGACGTATCAACGCCAGTTTTGAAGGGTCGGCCCGTTGAGTCACTGCCAGAACTGTCAACTGGGGATTGTGCGTCAGAACCTGGGCATCCGGGGATATCCGTCCGAGTGAGTCTACGACCACTTTTAGCGGATCTCTGTTGATCTTCCGGCTCTGCCGGGCGTCCAGCTTAGGATTGTCTTTCAGCACCGTTCCCAGACCAACCATGATGGCAGAGAATTCGTGACGCAGCCGGTGAGCCAGTTTCCGGGAAGCTTCCCCGGAGATCCACCTGGAATCCCCCGTGACCGTCGCAATTTTGCCGTCGAGCGTCATGGCTCCCTTAAAGAGGCAAAACGGCTTCCGGGTCAGGATAAACTTGCAAAAGGCCTCATTGAGTCTTTCTGCTTCCTCCTTCATCAGTCCGGTTTCCACTTCCACTCCGTGCGTTTTCAGATAGGTAATTCCTTTCCCGTGTACCTGCGGGTTGGGATCGGGCATAGCGATCACCACTTTCTTAATTCCTTTCTCCACGATCAATTTCGCACAGGGAGGAGTTTTCCCGTGATGGGTGCAAGGTTCCAGATTTACATACAGGGTTGTGCCCCGAACCGATCCGGAAACGGATTTAAGCGCGTTTACTTCGGCGTGCGGTCCACCGAAAAACTCGTGGTAGCCCTGGCCAATGATCGTCCCATCCTTAACCACAACGGCGCCGACCATCGGATTGGGGTTGACCCATCCGGCTCCTTTCTTCGCCAGGCGCAAGGCCAGTTTCATGTATCTTTTCTGATCCGTCATGCAGATAAAAAAACAGCCCTGGTATGCAAACGCATTTCATTGCGTTTTTCCAGGGCCAAAATATATTAATAGGTCGCTTAGTAAAGCAACCACAAGCTGATCCTTCTTCCATCCAGACTGTAACTGTCGGTGCCGTAGTTTCAACGGCTCGGTCCCGATACATCGGGATTCGCGGACTATACCGCCGGTCGGGAATTGCACCCTGCCCTGAAGAAATCAAAATAGTTTAAGAACACAAACCAGGTGTTAACCTGAAAACCTGTGCAAAGATACAAGTTTTTATCTTGCTTTTACAATCTTTTGTTCAAGGGATTTTGTGCCGTTATTTATTCGAGCATCAGCTTCTGTACAAGTGTCCCCTGCTGGTTTTGAACCTGAACCAGGTAAATCCCTGACGGAAATCCGCTCAGGTCGATCTTCCGGGTTGCGGTTTGCAAGCCTGAACCGATCATTTCCCGGTGCACAAATTTTCCCTGGATGGTGGTGATTGAAAGGGTTGTCTCAAAACCATTCAACCCGGTCAGGTTTATGGTGATGATCCCCTGGGTTGGATTCGGTATCAGATTCAGTGCGAATCCTCCGTTGTCTTCTTCGGGTATACCTGGGTACGGGGTGAGATGGACAACCGCTTCGTCTTGCACCTCACCTGTACAGGGAGTGATCGGCTGGGCTGTCAATGTGATGGTGACAGCTCCATAGGCTTTATCTCCGGGGCCCGGATAGTAAAGACAAGCAGCTACCGTATCGTTGTTGAAATATCCATCGCCCGATGTGGTCCAGAGCAGGGAATCGTAATTCGAAGCTGTTCCAAAAGTCGGGAAAAGCGTCACAGATACCGGGTACGTCGTATCAGGTCCGGCATAGATCTCAGGCAGGGTGATTACGGGCACCTGAACCGTATCCGTCTTGGTCTGGGTGCTGTCGTCAACGGCTGCAATGTATTTTGTCGTTTCCGTCGGGGTCGCCACAGGATTCTGGAGATTGGAGGTAAACCCTACGGGAATGGATGTCCATGAATAGGTATAGGTTCCCGTGCCTCCGCTGGCTTCGACGTTCAACTGGGTAGAGTCGCCCAAACACACGATGGGCGGAGTGGCCGTTGCTGAGACCGACATGATGTCAGCAAAACTGAACGAGGCAATGCGGGTCTTCCATGAAGCCTGAGACGTGGTGATGTAGTATTCCTGTGTGTACCAGAATTTGCTGATGTCAACGGGATCTGCAACCATAGCGCTGTAATCCCCCCAGCGACCGTCACTAACGGTCTGGGATCCCCCTCCGTTAAAAATACCTTTTTCGGCAATTGTCATGACACCCAACGGATCACTGTTCATTCGGCCGGTATACCGGATAGACGGATACATCGTCGAACTGGAAATGGAATAACCGAGCGCAATATTCCCTAATGAATCCATTGCAATGCTGCCCATCCAGCGGTATTCTGCATCGGGTGAATAGGTCCCTTCCTGGTACAGACTCCAACCTGATCCGCTATGCTGCACTTCCATCCAGCGGATTCCTGCCACCGATCCTGTAACGGACACCGTTGTGTTTAAAAGCATCGACCAGTGATCCGTAAATTTCCTGAATGGCATACGGTGCATAATAACCTTCCTTGAAAAAGCATCAAGTTTCTGGTTTGTTCCTTTTTGAGGAATGGTAGGTGTCCAACCCCAAAATGAAAATGAAGTAATCGGAATGGTATAAGCCAGGTTAAATGTCGAATTAGCAGGAGTACCCCAATCAGCATGAAACTCGTAAAGCTTGATATTGGAAGGGGTCAGATAGCAAACAGGGCAGGGTGTCCCATCAGGAGGAAAATCACTGTCGCAATCCGCTGCAAGCGGACCTTCTGAAGAAGCAGGAAGGTCAAACATGATCATTGTGGGTGCCGGAAGGCCGGCAAGCATTTTAGTTCTGTCCATGGCAACTACCGAAGGGCAGATCCAATTAAGAGAACCTGAAGTAAACCGGCGTATCGTCATATAATAACCATCACCCCATACTGCGAGTTTAGGGTAATCAGGCATAGTAGTAAAAGTATATTGGTAACGGTACCAGGAGCCGGTAGGATCAGGAGTTTGTGAAATTGCAATCATTTCAAAAAACGGGCCATTAGGGTAGTTAGGAAGTGAAAACTGACTAAAAAGCCATCTGTCTGCATTTTCATCATAAAGCACTACAGCATCCCCGTCATTAGAATTATTAGGCATACCGGCAAAAATCGAGCTGTTAAGCAAAGGGCCGATTAACTTAACCCCAGTTTTATCGTAGATGGCAAATCTGACGTTGACAACCTGGAAATAATGATTCGGGCCTACATCACCATCGGTATCTGGAGGATAATACCCTGACATTGGAACACCTTCAAAATTCTGAATTGTCGTATCGGTCAGGATTTGTCCGAAAACGGATTGCCTGATCGGATCTTCAAGAAAAAAATCAGGTACTGCCGTATCATTCGAGTAAACATTCATTGGATTTTTGGCGACGCCCTCTTTCCAGGACATGTCAGCTTTGGCATTTGTATCTTGCACCATATCCCGCAAAGGCGGAGAAACGTCAAAATAAGTGGCTTGAATTAAGATGGGTTTGGAAATTTCACCCTGCGCCAAGAGGCCGGATATGGAGATAAACATCCCCGGAAGGAGTAAAAGAAGCTTTTTCATGAGAGAGGAATTTAATGAATCAGGTGCAAAGATACGAAAATTCAAAACTGGAATGATTCTACACTTATAAAATTGTGTACTTTTAACAATTCAAAATCCGAAGAAGTTATGAACATCATAGTAACCGGAGCCAGTAAAGGAATTGGTTTCGAAACAGTTAAGGTATTTGCTCGTTCCAAACAGAACCACGTTCTCGCGATTGCCCGAAGCGGGAAACTGCTGAAAGAGCTGGCGGAAGAGTGCAAGCGGGTCAATCAGGATGCACATGTAACGCCGTATGAATTTGATCTTCAACAATTTGACTTCTATCCGTTGATCCTGCAACGGATCCAAACCTACCTGCCCCATTGCGACATCCTGGTGAATAATGCAGGGAAACTGGTGAATAAACCCTTTGAAAAAACCGACGCGAACGATTTTGACGAAATTTTCAACGTCAATGTAAAAAGCCTTTTTCTCCTTACGCAGGCGATCCTGCCCATGATGAACAAAGGAGGCCATGTGGTAAATATTAGCAGTATGGGAGGCGTTCAGGGCAGCCAGAAGTTCAGCGGATTAAGCGCTTACAGCGCCAGCAAAGGAGCCGTTGCCGTATTTACTGAAGCGCTCGCCGAAGAGCTGAAAGACAACCAGATATATGTCAACTGCCTGGCTCTCGGGGGAGTCGGTACCGAACTGTTTGAACGGGCGTTCCCGCATGCCAAGGCTGCGTTCAATCCTAACCAGATAGCGCAGTACATTGCTGATTTTGCCCTGAACGGGCACAAGTATTTTAACGGGAAAGTGCTGCAGGTGTCGGTTACGACGCCGTAAAGAAGTCATTGGTCATTGGGGTCATTAGGGTCATTAGGGTCATTAGGAAATTGGGAAACTCGAAATTAGAATCACATCTCACGTCTCACGTTCCTCTTCCCTCTTCCCTCTTCCCTCTTCCTTCGTCCCTCAAACGGTTCTACAGCCCGGTCAAAGATCCCGTGCACATAGGCGATCGCCAACCCGTAGTTGGTGACGGGGATACCGGCATCGATCGCGGGTTTCAGGCGCTGATGCAATTGCTTCCGGGTGATCATGCACCCCCCGCACTGGACCACGATCGCGTAATCGGTCACAGGCCACTCAATCTTACTTAACCCGGCTACCACATCAAACTCCAGTTTTTTCCCGGAAAACTGGCTTAGCCATCGTGGAATCTTACTCCTTCCGATGTCGTCGCAGGTCACATGATGGGTGCAGGATTCGAGGATCAAGACCCGGTCGCCGTCCCGTAAATCAGAAATTTTTGGGGTCCCTTCCAGGTACCCCTGAAAATCCCCTTTCTGCCGTGCCAGCACAATGCTGAAACTGGTGAGTGGTATCTCTTTGGGAACTGCCGCATCGGCTTTCGGGAAGACCTGGCTGTCGGTGATTGTCAGCACCGGCCTGAGATTCATCTTTTGAATAAAACCGGCTAGTTCGCTTTCCTTCAGCACCACACAAACCCCGTTGTGGTCAAGTACATCCCTGATCACCTGCACCTGGGGGAGAATCATCCTGCCTTCCGGGGCTTCCGTATCGATGGGGGTGATCAGCAGCACGACATCGCCCGGTAAGATCAGGTCTCCCACCAGGGATTGTTTGCGGTAGGCGGTTTCAGGTATCTGCTGACGCATCAGTCCGATCAACTCTTCCAGGTTGTCGGGGCGGGTTGAACTGAAGTCCAGCACAGGCACTGAAAACCGTTCCCCGATCATCCGGGTAAGGTTGGGATCAATGGGTTCTTCATCCGATTTGTTGTGAACGACCAGAAAGGGGATTTCCTGGTCCCGGAACTCTTTGGTGAGCTCTTTTTCTGGCTCATCGAACGCATTGTGAACAAGTACAAGGATCGCCAGATCGATCGCCTTGAGGATTTCTTTGCTTTTCGCTACCCGCTTTTCGCCAAGTTCGCTGGTATCATCGATACCGGCCGTATCAATTACCACGACGGGGCCGATGCCGAAAATCTCGATCGATTTTTTAACCGGGTCAGTTGTTGTCCCTGGGACTTCAGAAACAATCGCAATCTCCTGGCCGACCAGCGCGTTGATGAGGGAGCTTTTCCCGCTATTGCGCCTCCCAAAAATCCCGATATGCGGTTTCGCGTCCCGTCCTTTTTCCATAAGGGTGCAAAACTACAAAAAAACCTCTTCATTGGTCGGATAGAACCTGCTATTTTGTACTTTTGAAGAGAGTCTGTTGTGATGTTACACTATCGGATTTTACTTGTTTTTTTGGCTCTCCTCCCGTTTTCGGGTCTTGGGGAAGGAGTGAAGGAGTTACGGCCCGATTCGGCTGTTTCCTCGGCCGATCTCTATTTCGACAACGGAGCATACGGAATCGGATATTATACCACGTTCGGACTGATGAATTGTCCGGCCAACAACCGGCTGTACATCCATGTCAAAACTGCGGGAGAGAGTATCCTGTTCGGATTGAAATCGCCCCGCGCCAACCTGCAGTTCAACCTCCGGAAACCGAACGGGAGTATCGCTATGACGGGGATCTGTCCTACCGGAACCGGACAAACCGGGTACATCCGGTATTACCACCAGGCCGTCGTGGGCCCTTTCCCCGCCGCAGGGGGATATACACCGTTTGCCTATCAGGTTACCAGCATCGCAGATACCGGGGATTACTATTTTGAAATTGCCAACCTGCCCCTCTATCAATCTGTCAAGATCGACCTCTGGGATTTTCAGGTGGTTTCCGGAGCACATTCGCCGGCCATTCCTTCTGATATACTCAACGGGCGGGTATGGTCGCAGTCGTGGCAGCTCAATGCCGAACTGATGTTCTACCGTTGGTTCAACGGACGGTTTTATGTTTATTCCCACGACGGGATTATCACGAAGCTGGCTTTTGACGATGCCCGGATCGGGGTCGCTACTGTTTTCTGCAATCCCTACGGATGCCTGAACACCGGGAACTTCAGTACAGACCGGAAATCGGTGAACGCAAATACCTATTCCGTCTTTCCGGGGATTGCCGACTACAAGGTGTTCCTGAACGATCCCGATTCCACGCTCTATCCCAGCGGGTTTTACGGCCAGATCATCGGAACTCCCACCATGGTCCCCGATTCCGGTTATCCTCCCTGCAGCGGAAATATGCAAATTCTGGTCAATGTAAACAAGGCGGGGAGCGTCGGGATTACCCTCACCTTTCCTTACGGAAGTCCTGCAACCAACGTGGATCTCTTTTCTCCCGTCCTCCCCGGGATCAATGCCATCCCCTGGAACGGATTAGACGGATTGGGGAATGCTGTACCGGATGGCACACTGATCAATGGTACCGTCACTTACCTGAACGGATTGACCAATCTCCCCATCTGGGATCAGGAGCAAAACAGTAACGGGTATACCATTACCCTCGTCAGGCCTGTCAATCCCTCCGGTTCTGTTCCGATGACATACTGGGACGATTCCAACATCTCTCCCGGATACGGATGCCCTACGGGAATAAACCTTGCCGGATGCCTTCCTGCAGCCACCGGGTGTCACACCTGGTTTGGCGACGATTGTCACGACAAAATGGTCAACACCTGGTGGTACGGAAGTTCAAGTACCCTCACCTTCACAGCCCTCTTCTCAGGATCCCCTACCGCTCCCATCGGACACGACCATGCCCGGTGCGGACCGGGAACCGTTCTTCTCCATGCTACAGTCCCTCCTTCTCAAACGGTTGACTGGTACGCCGAAGCGGTCGGGGGAACTCCCCTGCTGAAAGGAGATACAAGCTTTACCACACCCGTTATCATGGTCACCACGACCTATTATGCAGAAGCCAGGAACAGCGCTACAAATTGCCTCAGCCCCGTGCGGACTCCGGTAATTGCCACCATCCTTCCGGTGCCCATTCCTTCTCTTTCCGGTCCCGACTCGGTCTGTGCAGGCACTTCTGGAAACATTTATGCAACAGACCCGGGAAATACCAACTACTTTTGGAACATTTCTGCGGGCGGGGAAATCACAGGTGGACTTGGCACCAATGTGGTCACCGTGACCTGGACTCTTCCGGGAGCCCAGATGATCAGCGTTAATTACACCGATAAAAACGGTTGCGAGGGGGCCAGTCCGACTTCCCTGAGAGTTTTTGTGACCCCTCTTCCCGATTCGGCCGGGCCGAT